>JAJRUZ010000081.1 GCA_024277525.1 Caldifarciminota bacterium
AACTCTTTTATTATCCTGTAAACATCAATTCCCGTAACCCTGAATATAAAAGCATCTATTCTCCCTTCAGCAGGAACAAATCCCTTAACCATGAACTCGGGACGCAATGTTATCGTGTCCCAATCGTCCGAAATGCAGTCCACTATATTTATTGTGTTTAAAGTAGTATCTAAAATTTTAGTATAATCATTATCTCCGACATTTTCCCAAACATTAAGATATTCATCCTGGCCATAAACAAATTCTGTTTTTCCGTCACTATCAAAATCTCCGAAAACAAACGGAGATGTAATATTTTGTAAAATTTGCACAGGAGTTGTAAACACTATTGAATATGTGTTATCTCCGGTTGATTCATATACCCAGAACTGATCTTGTATACTCCCCTGTGGCTCAAATATCTCAGGCAAAGAATCCCCATCAACATCAAAAGCAGACCGTGCAACAACCGGACCCCCATATATCGTATCCCTCCATACTTCTTTCAACGGCAAGGAAAAGGAATCGGGGGATTCGAAAATAAAAAAGCCTGACTCAAGGGTACTTTCCCAACCTCCTGCTATTATAAGGTCATATAATCCATCTAAATCCAAGTCACCTAACCACCACACATTATTCAAAATCCTTTCATCTCCCGAAGTGTCTTTTAATACATATTCTTCTATTAAATTTCCGTCTCTCCATTCTAAGAATTCTATTTTATTTATTAAACTATCCCTATCAAGCCAGTATAAAACTATTTCTATCACAGAATCTCTGTCTATATCAGCTACATAAACTCGTGTGTCCACTCCACACTCCGGCCCCACCGGTAAACTCCCTATCTCTACAAACCCTGAAATCAATAATAAATATATTATCAAACTCATCTCCCTTTTTAAAACAGATAAGGAGGGAATTGAACCCTCCCTATCTGAGTTTTATGAGTTTAAAGGTTTTAACCCTTTCACCGCTTCTGTCCCTGATTATCAAAAAGTATATCCCTGAACCGTATTTCCTTAATGCGTCCAATTCAGCCTTTGATATAAACCTTTTCCTTCCGAGAATATCAAATACCTCAAATCCGTATTTCCCTGTTTCAGTCCCTGTAATAAGAGGCACTTTTTCACCTTTAAACATATTCCCGATTATTCTGATTTCATTTTTGCTTTTTTCATCCTTATAACTCATAGGTCCGCCTCTGTGTCCAATTTCTTCAATCTGATAAATTTTCGCTCCCGCAAGTGTCACATACTCTCCCCTTTTGTTTTTAAATGCAATTTCAAGATAACCGTCTTCTGCATAGTTTTCCGATACCCTTATACTCAATGTCTCGGGAACATTTGCATAATACCATGTTTGTTTTGCCTTTCTTCCGTCTATCTTCATTTTTACCCTTCTTCTTTCATTCGGGTTATCGGATTCAAAATAAAAAACAGCCTTTATCTCGTATTCATAGTCAGGATAAACAGGAACCTTATAAATCAATTCATCCTCTCCTGCATCAACAGGATAAAGATAATCACTGAAAAATGTATCCCTTTTTATAAGATAAGGTGATGCTTGAGGAAAACCCGTTAAAATGTTTCTGAATGCAGGTAAAAGATTAGGAATAAATCTTGAAAGAATCTCTATTGTGTAATCATTTTTTGTTTCCTCAAGCCATGAAGTTGTTAAAATCGTCCCCCATATTCCCGCATTATTAAACTCCTGAGTATAAGAATGAGGTGAAAAGGATTTTCTTGCTGGGCTTCTGCTTATATTGAAAAACGGATTCAAAAGATTATCTTCGGGATTTATTTTAAAGAAAATGTCCCTTGGAGGATAAGTATCAAACCAGAGATGGTCCTCAAAAACAGCAACCTGCCCGCGAGGGGTAACAGGATACATGCTGTAAGTGTAAGGAGTCCGAGAATAATTGCGGGAATAAAAATCACGATAGGCTGGATCCACATTTTTCCATGCCTTATATACTTCATATCCTCCTGATTCATCTTTTCTCATATAAGCGACATAAATCTGGTCTCCGTAGCATTCTGCTGATGGGAAAATCGCTTTTATGCCTGCTTCAGGATTAATATCAGAACTGAACCTATCCCCATGCACTTCCCAGTTCGGTTCTCCTATTTTTCTGGTAGCGTAATAGGGGGTGTCTTCTTCTCCTTTTTCCGTCCATATGCAGTGAAGGATTCCTTTATCATTCGGGTCTGTGGGGTCAATCGGTTTTGAGTAAGCAATTGTGGGAAATTCTTTTGCAAGTGCGATTTTTCCGGGAATAAAATGGAATATTGTTCTTTCTTTAATCTCGGAAGGATTTGTGCGAGGAAATGAGTATTCAACGAGTTTTCTTTGGGTATTATAGTCAATTCTTAGAGATAAGACAATATGGACGGTGTCATCGGGGGTTATTATGATTGAAGGAGGAGAGCTTGCATAGGGCTTCCAGAAAGGGAGAACAGGACGGGCATAAATGATAAATGGTCTTGTCCATGTCCCGTTGGGATTCATAAATGAATAATAGACCGTGTCTGCTCTTAAATAGGGTGAATCAACGACATTTTTCAGCCAGACAACAGCAGGAAGATTTGAAGGACTTACAGCAATTGCAGGAAACTTTCCTTTACCGATAAATACGGGAAAATTGTCCATCCATGAAGGTTCATCCGTCCAGAAATAGACAGAATCATTGTCCGAAAATACGGAATAAATGCCTTGGACTTGTGACTGTTCAAATCCTATTTTTCTCATTACAGCATTTTTGCCGTTGTTATATGAAATTGCAAGTGTGTCTTTTATCTTATAGGTGAGGTGTCCGAAGATTAGATTAAAACTGCTTCTGCCTGCAAAATATATTGAACGGGGGATATTTTCATCAAACAGGAAATCATACATAATATCTTCTCCTCCGCTTAATTTTTTCAATTTAATCCAGCTTCTTAGAGGTTTAGAAAATTTCTTGTAATAATGAGGCGATAATTTAATAGCAAGGAGGTCAAACTTTAATAAAGGGAGAGGGATGTCTTTATATTCTTTTTCCCCTGCACCGCAGAAGATTACATTTCCGTCTTCACTGACTCTCAGCTGAGAGAGAACATCACCCCAGAATGCGGAAGAAGCAGGACCGTCATAAACATAAGGTGAACCGAAATTACCCCTTATCACGGAAATAACTCCGATGTCCCAAAGTCGTGTAATGTCAGGAACATAACGATAAAAGCCCACAAAAAAGACACGGTTTTTCCCCTCTCTTATAAGAACAGAAGCATCCTGAACAGACCGATAATACTCATCAAAATATATTAAATTGCTTAAATCCGATGAATAAAGAAGAAAAGTCAATTTTGATTCTTGGACTTGAAGGGGTGTAATCTGAGAAACCAAAAAAACAGAATCAGGAGACCATAAGTAATAATTAACGAAATCTTCCATATCAGGAGAAGTGCCCACAACAGCCTCATATATTGATGTTCCGCAAATTGCTATGTTCCCTGCTCTATTAACAATCATATCACCGGCAAGTTCATAATCAGCATAAGTATGAAATGTCTCGGCTGTAAGTGTTAAGGAAGGTATTTCAAGCATTACCGTGTAAATTCCGCCTCCTGTCAGCGTATTTAAGGGACAACTGAATCCGGTAACATAAAGATAATTCGTGCTTACAGAAAGTCTTCTGAATAAATCATGTGTGAAATCACGGTCAATCCATCTTCTCACCCATGTAAGGTTCTCAATATCAAGCCTTCGGATAATATAATCATAACCTCTTACTCCCCGGAACATAGAGCCCCCGATATAGAGATAATTTCCATTGAAAGCCATGTCAATATAATAAATATCAGCATTTGCTCTGAGCTCAAAATAGCTGTAATCCAAAATTCCTTGATCATTATATACCAAAAGAAATCCACCGATTCTGCCTTCTAAAGGACCCGAAACCACCTTGAAACTTCCGCAAATATATATCTTACCATCAGGACCAATTAACACCTTGTTTACCCTCATCTTTTTGTCCGTCTCATAAAACTCCACACGCCATATAAAAGAACCATCGGAAGAAACTTTTAAAAGAGAAACCTTCTCGTAATCTATATCCCAAGTAAATACTGAACAGCCGATGTAAAAATAACCCGCATTATCCTTTACAAGATATGTCTTACGAGGATACCAGCCTTCTAAACTGTAATACTTCACCCAGTCAATTCTGGGAACCTCAATCTCGGTTCCCTCTGAATAAAGAAAGGAAAAGACAAAAATTATCAATAAAATTTTCTTCATCCTTTCCCTCCATAAATCCAAAGGGATTTCAACCCTTTTATTAAAAAAATTTCCCTCTTTCTGACCCTTGCCTTGCTCAAAAATTTTCATAATGGCGAAGGAATGGATGTTATCCATGAAGAATAAAGATATTTGAATGAAAAATTTGAATAAATTTCACAGAAAAAACTCTCATATTTGAATAATACCTCCTTTTCCTCCCTTTTCACAAGTGCAAAATAAAAAAATTTATACATAATTTACTCCCTTTTGTCCATCTTATTAATTTATATTATACCACCCAAAAATGAAAAATGCAAGTTCGGATACCTTCTTATGTAAAATCAATAAAATATCTTCATACCCGCAAATAACAGATAAATCTCATTTTCGGGATAGTCTGTATTTTTTAAAAAATAATATAAAACTGAAAAATTTAAATTAAAATCATCTTTCAAGGAATAAGTTATTAAAGGAAAAAGAATGAAATTTTTGTTCTTGAAATCATACGAAGAAATAAAGGAAAAAGAAGTCCTTAAACCACTGTAAGATAAAGAAAATGAAAGTATCCTTAGTCCTATGAAATCGTCAGAATAATAAAATTCCGCATTGAAATATATCTTTGAAAATAAGAAGTGCTCATAACCGAGACCGAAGTCCAATTTGTCTTTCTTCAAGATTTCAATTTTTGTAATTCCGGAAAATAAAGGAAAAATGAAACCTATCCCGAGTTTTTCAGGTTCTTCAAATAGAATAAAAAGTTCCTTTTCTCCTGTCGGAGAGAGATGCAATCTTAAAGCAGAATGCAATGTATCATTTTTCTGAGGAAATAATCCGTATTCAAAGAAGTTGAAATCTTTTTCAAATTTTAAAAGAAAACCATCAACCCCTGACCTGTTTATAGAAGAAGGAGTAAATCGCAAAGGAGGATTAAAAAAGGAAAAAAGCGAAAATATATTCAAAAGTTCCCAAGATAAAGGAATTTTACCCGCTGATAAAAAAATATTTTTATATTTTAAATTAAAAGAAAATTCCTTTACCCATAAAAGCAAATGATTATATTCGTCATTAAAGATATTTCTTGTCTCAGGATAAAAAGATTTTGAAAAAGGAATAAAAAAATCCTTAAAAAATATTGAATTTTTTTCTTTCCTTAAAAAAATTAAGTTAAAAGATGTCCTTAAATCAAAAATATTCTTTGATATTACCGAAAAACACCCTGTGCTAAAAACAAATCCTCTTTCCTTTGCTCCGAAAAAATTTTCACCATAATAAGGAAAAATTTCCGTATTTAAATTATAAAAAACTGAAAAAATTAATAATAAAAACATTTTTATCTTAAAATTTAATATAAAATGAAAGAGACTTACAATTTACTTATAAAAAAAGGACAGGAATTTATCAAAGTTTATTCTATGAATAAATCAGAAATTTATATCGGAAGACATCCCGCAAATGATATTGTCCTTGATGACCCCCTTATTTCACGGAAACATTGCAGAATCTTTTTGAAGGATGAAAAACTTTTTGTAGAAGATTTAAACAGCACCAACGGAACATTTTTAAACGGAAAAAGAGTTAAAACAGCAGAATTAAATGAAGAAGACGAAATTCAAATAGGAATATATAATGTGATATTAACGAGAAAAAGAATTCATATAGATGAAAGCACAAGACAAATTTTTGATATTGAAAAAAGGCTGTCATATCTTTTAAAAGAAGAGAGGGAAAGGATATTACACCTTCAAGAAATGGCTATGAGAGATGAACTTACAGGATTATATACAAGAAGAACTTTATATCAAAAATTTAAAGAGTTTCTTTCAAAGGCAGAAAAAATTTTCATATTTTTTATTGATATTGATGATTTTAAGAAATTTAATGACGAATACGGACATTCCGCGGGTGATTTATTGCTTGTTTTTGTTGCAAGAATTTTGAGAAAAATTGAAGATAAGGGGTTTGTATTCAGATGGGGAGGGGAGGAGTTTTTGATTATCTTGCCCGATGTTGAAAAAAAAGAGGCAAGAGAAATTGCGGAGGAAATAAAAGAGGAGATTAAAAATAAATCGGAAAAACAAATCAGGAAAAAGGTCACGGTTTCCATAGGAATCTCATTTTGTGAAAATGTTGATGAAATTGAAGAAAAAATAAAAATTGCTGATAAGGCAATGTATCTTTCCAAGAGAAAGGGCAAAGACAGGGTTGAGTTCCTGGAAAAGTGATAAGATTGAAAAATTGTCATGTTTTATATGAAAATTATTTTTTAAAAAAGGTTCAAATCCTTTTAAATTTTTGAAAGATAAACCATGAAAAAATATGTTTATTCGTTCGGAGACGGAAAAGCAGAGGGAAATGCCCAAATGAGGGATATTCTCGGTGGTAAGGGAGCGAATTTGCATGAGATGACAAGAATAGGCATTCCCGTGCCACCGGGATTTACGATTTCAGCAGAAGCATGTGTTTATTATTTTAAAAATAAGAAATTACCCGAAGGTCTGAAAGAGGAAGTTGGAAATGCTTTGAGATTTCTTGAACAGCAGACAGGGAAAAAATTCGGTGATAAAGAGAATCCGCTTCTTGTGTCTGTTAGGTCAGGTGCAAGAGTTTCAATGCCCGGAATGATGGATACAATTTTAAATCTGGGTCTTAATGATGAAACAGTAAAGGGTCTTGCAAAAAAAACAGGCGATGAAAGATTTGCTTATGATTCATACAGAAGATTTATTCAGATGTTTTCGGATGTTGTTCTCGGAATTGAAAGGAAAAAGTTTGAAGAAGTTATAGAAAGAAAAAAAGAAGAAAAGGGTGTAAAACTTGATACCGAACTCTCGGCAGAGGATTGGAAGGAAATAGTAAATGAGTTTAAGAAAATCGTGAGAGAAGAAATAAAGGAGGATTTTCCTGAAAATCCCGAAGACCAATTATGGAAAGCAATTATTGCAGTTTTTGAGTCATGGAATAACAAGAGAGCAATTGAATACAGAAGAATTTATAAAATACCGGATGACTGGGGAACAGCATGCAATGTTCAGGTGATGGTCTTCGGAAATATGGGAGAAGATTCGGGTACGGGTGTTGCATTTTCAAGAAATCCTTCAACAGGTGAAAAGGAAATATTCGGTGAATTTTTACCTAATGCCCAAGGTGAAGATGTTGTTGCGGGAATAAGAACACCCCTTGCTCTGTCCGTTTTAAAGGATAAAAATCCTTCCCTTTACAATCAATTGATTACAATATTTGAAAAACTTGAAAGACACTACAGGGATATGCAAGATATGGAATTTACGGTTGAGAAGGGAAAACTTTATTTCCTTCAAACAAGGACAGGAAAAAGAACCCCCCGTGCCAGTGTAAAGATTGCAGTAGATATGGTTAAGGAGGGAATAATTACAGAAAAGGAAGCGATAATGAGGGTTAAACCCGAGGACCTTGAAAAATTACTTCATCCGCAAATTTCTCCCGAATTTGAGCAAAAAAATTCTGCAATAGCAAAGGGATTGCCCGCTTCACCCGGTGCTGCTGTCGGAAGAATATATTTTACAGCAGATAAAGCAATGGAGAAGGCGGATGAGGGTGAAAATGTCATTTTAGTCAGGGTTGAGACATCTCCTGATGATATTCACGGAATGGCAAGAGCAAAAGGAATATTAACGGCAATAGGAGGAATGACATCGCATGCTGCCGTTGTGGCAAGAGGTATGGGTAAGCCGTGTATTGTAGGATGTGAAGCATTGCATATCGACGAAGATAGAAAGATAATGGAAGTAAACGGTAAAGTTTTTAAAGAAGGTGATTTTATAAGTATTGACGGGAATACCGGAAATGTATATGAAGGAAAAGCAGAACTTATTGAGCCCGAAATTTTCCCTGAATTATCCCAACTTTTAAATTTTACTGATAAAATAAGAAAATTAGGGGTAAGAACAAATGCGGATACTCCGCATGATGCAAAGAAGGCAAGGGAATTCGGTGCAGAAGGAATAGGATTATGCAGAACAGAACATATGTTTTTTGAAGGGGAAAGAATTTATGCGATGCAAGAGATGATTCTTGCCGAAAACAAAGAAGAAAGAAGAAAAGCCCTTGAAAAACTTTTACCCCTGCAAAGAGAAGATTTTTACGGAATATTTAAAGCAATGGATGGCTACCCTGTTACCATAAGAACACTGGACCCTCCTCTGCATGAATTTTTACCGAAAGATGAAAAGTCAATACAGGAAGTTTCAAAGAGAATAGGAAAATCCCCTGAAGAAATAAAGAAAGTTGTTGAAAATCTAAGGGAATTAAATCCAATGTTAGGACACAGGGGATGCAGACTCGGGATAACTTATCCCGAAATTACGGAAATGCAAGCGAGAGCAATTTTTGAAGCAGCAGCAAAGGCAATAAAAGAAGGAATAAAGGCGATTCCGGAGGTTATGATACCTCTTGTAGGAATAAAGGAAGAATTGAGAATGCAAAGGGAAATTGTGGAAAAAGTGGCAAAAGAAGTTATGGAAAGAGAAGGTGTTGAGATTCCTTATAAAATCGGAACAATGATTGAAATACCCAGGGCATGTATAACGGCGGATGAAATTGCCGAAGTTGCGGAATTTTTCTCTTTCGGAACAAATGACTTAACTCAAACCACATTCGGATTCTCAAGGGATGACATTGCCAAATTTTTACCTTTTTACATAGAAAAAGGGATTCTTCCTGATGACCCGTTTAAAACAATTGACCAAAGAGGAGTAGGGGAGTTAATGAAAATAGGAATAAATAAAGGAAGAGAAAAAAACCCGAATTTAAAGATAGGAATATGCGGAGAGCATGGAGGCGAACCTGAATCCGTTAAGTTTTGCCATAAGATAGGACTCGATTATGTCTCATGCTCTCCTTTCAGGGTACCTATTGCAAGATTATCAGCCGCACAGGCGGTAATTGAGGAAGAAAATGAAAAATAAAAATTTAAAAAAAATATTTTTCGGGCTTTCTGTTTTCATAACCTTTGCAATCTATTTAAAAACTACGGCTCCTACAATCGTATTCTGGGATGTAGGTGAGTTTCTTGCAACCTCATGGATTCTCGGAATACCGCATCCGCCCGGAACACCTTTTTATGTGATTCTCGGAAGGTTTTTTGCAATTCTACCCATACCTTTCTTAAATGTTGTACAAAAGATAACACTTATTGCAATGCTTTCCGGTGCTTTTTCGGCAGGAATCGGTTATCTTTTGCTTTTAAAGATATTTAACAGAATATCAAAGGATTTACCGAATATAATCAAGCATTTTGCGGCATTCATGGGTTCTTTATGTGCACCTTTTACATACACAACATGGTGGAGCAGTATTGAAGCAGAAACATATGCTCCTTCAACTTTTTTTATAGTCTTATCGGTTTACCTTTTATATTTATGGTGGGAAAGAAAAGATAAAAAGGACGCGGTAAGATACATAATAACGGCTTTTTATTTACTTTCATTGGCATCCGGAATTCACCTTTTATCACTCATAATTGTTCCTGTTTTGATTGTTTTTATAATAGTAATAAAGAAAGAAGAAATTTTAAACCTTGAATTCGCAGGTTCAATAGGAGCATTCCTTGCACTTGTGGGTGCTCTCAGGATGACATTTAAGCCTTATAACATAAAAGATGTATTAATATTTCTCATTATCGGATTCGGTTTGCTCTATTTCTCAATCTGGAAAAAAGATAAAAAGAAATTTGAATTAAATCTTCCGAATATAATTTATTTCACAGGAGTTATAATCTCTGTAATTGCAGTGTTTCAAAAATGGATTCCCCTTGCATTTATTTCTGCTATTATTTCACTTGTTGTAGGCTTTCTATACCCCAGATTGCACCTGGATGCAAGGGGATTTACCCTTCTTATGATTTTATTAGGAGTTACCCCTGAGTTTTATATGCTTGTAAGAGCAAGGTTTGATTTACCCATAAATCAAGTTGAGCCCAAAACATGGCAAGCATTCTGGGATGTTCTGTTAAGAAAACAGTATGAACCCATGAATGTGTTTCCGAGAAGAACAAGCAAAGTAAAGCAAGGCAGATTTACGGAGGTTGCTGTCTATAATCAATTCTGGGCATTTATAGATCAGATATGGGGATTCTTTTATTATTTTTCATGGCAATTTATCCCTCTTATAGTCATTTTAGGGATAATAGGTGTAATAGCCCATATTTATTCTGACTGGAAAAGTTTTGTGTTGTTCGGGGGCGCATTCCTGATAGGCACCTTAGGATTGATAATCCAACTCAACCTTAAATATCCGGCAACTTTGATAAATTTCTTGGAATTTATACAGCAATTTCCCAAATTTTTATTTTCTCCAAGGGTAAGGGAGGTTTTATCAGCCTTAAATCCGCAAAATCCCTCATTTATGAAATTCTTAAATTCTTTTCCAACAGAGGTGAGGGATAGGGATTACTTTTTCATACCCGGTTATTTCTTTTTCGGATTATACGCCGGTTTCGGATTATTTGAAATTGCAAGATTGACTTTTCAAAATATTAAGGAAAAGTTCTCTCCATATTTAAAATATCTTTTTGTTATTTTCTCATTACTTGTTCCTGCATGGCAACTTAAAGCCTTCTTTTATAAAGTTGATAGAAGTAAAAACTATATTGCAGAGGATTATGCATATAACCTTTTATCATGTGTTGATGACGGAGGAATTGTTTTTACAAACGGTGATAATGACACATTTCCTTTATGGGCATTGCAGAATGTTTTCGGGTATAAAAATTCGGTAATTGTTGCAAATCTTTCATTATTGAATACCGATTGGTATAATAAACAGCTCAAAAGATGGGGAGTCCCCATTCATTTCACCGATGAAGAAATAGAAAAACTCATCCCTTTCAGAGGACCGAACGGTTCAATCATTCTTGTCAGAGATATAATGGTAAGGGATATTATTGCAGGAGTTTTCGGGTATGAATTTAATAAAAATACGGAAACAATTACACTCCCTACAGGAGTTGAGATTCCCAAGATATTTCTCTGGGACGGAGAGAAGTTTATGAAGGAGGTAATTGAGAAAGGAAAAAATAAAAAGCCGAATCCGCCCCTTTTCTTTTCCATGACATGTGAAAGAAGCTCTTATAAACAGTTTGTTAAATATTTATTGATGGAAGGAATGGTTTACAGGGTTATGACAGAGCCTCAAAATGCAGAGACTCCTTACGGCGTCGGACTTGATGTGAAAAAAACGGAAAATTATCTACATAAAGTATTCAGATACAGGGGGATTTTAAAAAACGGAGAACCTGATAGAAGTGTTTATAAAGATTTAACCCATGAAAGATTACTCGGTAATTATAGGGCGGTTGCTATTACACTCGGTCTTTATTATCAATCGATCGGAGACTATGAAAAAGCAGTAAAGGAATTTGAGTTCTCCGAAAAATTTCAGGCAAATGAAGTTTCCCTTGACCCTGATGAAAGAAGGGCATGGTTCGCGGTAAAACTGACACTTGCTGACCTATACAATAAGGCAGGTAAATACGAAAAGGGGCTTTTAAAGGCTCAGGAATTACTCAAAGACGTGAAAGCTCCCCAAGTTTACAGAATAATCGGTGAAAGTTATATGGGTTTGGGACAGGTTGATAAAGCGGAAGAAAATTTTAAAGAAGCAATGAAATTCGGATATCCTGATCCTGTTCTGCTTATAGACCTGGCTTCACTTTATTTAATGAAAGGAGATACAAACAAAGCAAGAGAGGTTATAAAATTTGCGGGTCGGATAAAGGACCTTCCTCCCGAAGTAAAAAGAATTTTTGATTCTTTGGAAGCAAGCCTTGTTAAGAAGTGATTGAATATCTTAAAGATTTATCCGAATTAAAGGGACCTGCCGGAAAAGAAGATGAGGTGAGAGAATACATAAAGGAAAAACTCAAAGAAAAAAATATTGAATATGAGGAGGATTTTTTCGGAAATATTTATGTATATAAAAAAGGCAAAAATGAAATCGATTTGAATTTCGGAGTTTTTGCTCATATTGATGAAGTGGGCTTTATTGTAACAGGATATACAAGGGAAGGGTTTGTGAAGTTTAAACCCATCGGAGGACTTGAGCCCGATGTTTTACCCGGAACAGAAGTAATTTTTCTGAACGGGATTAAAGGAGTAATCTCAAGTGTACCTCCTCATAAGGAGGATAAGAAAAAATATAAACTTGAAGATTTAGTTATAGATATAGGGGCATCCGGAGAAGGAGAAGCAAAAGAAAAACTCCCGCTCGGAACAGAAGGAGTTTTTGACACAAAATTTGAGCATATAGGAAAAGGTGTATATAAAGGAAAAGGATTTGACGATAGAGCAGGTAGTGCAGTAATACTGTCCATTATTCTTGATGAAGATATTCCTTTTAATACAACTTTTGTCTTTACCTGTCAAGAAGAGACAGGACTTGTGGGAGCCAAGATTGCATCAAAAAGAAAGAACTTTGATGTTGCTTTTATACTCGAAGGAACATTTGCATTTGAACCTTATCATCCTGAAAAAGAATTCTACCCCAAAATGGGAAAAGGTCCTGTAGTTACAAAGATGGATAGGTCCTTAATAGTGGATAAAGTTATGATAGAATATATAGAAAAGGCAGCCGAAAAGAATAATATACCTTTTCAATGGAAAATACCCGTGACAGGAGCCACTGACGGAGGAATGGTTTCCTTAACAAATAAGGGAGTCAAAACCGCTGTGATAGCGGTTCCGTGCAGGTATATTCATTCAAAAGCTTCCCTTTTATATAAAGATGATTTAATAAATGCCAAAAAGTTATTATTAAAAACAATGGAGGAAATGTATGGAGAAAATTTTAAAGGAATTGTGTGAATGCTTCGGTCCTCCGGGTTTTGAAGAAGAAGTTAAGAAAAAAATTGAGGATTTTTTAAGAAATAAGAATTTTGAAAAAATTGAGGATAGATTCGGAAATCTTATTTATCATTTAAAAGGTGAGAAACCCTCTCTTGCATTTACTGCGCATATTGATGAGATAGGAATTGTATGTACTGATGCGGATGAAAGGGGCTTCTTGAGCTGTGCTCCCTTAGGAGGTGTTTATCCGCATCTTTATACAGGACACAGGGTGGTTTTTAAAAACGGAATTATCGGTATTTTCACAGGTAAAGACTGGAAAGACAGTCAAACAAAAGATTTTTCCGAAATTAAGATTGATATAGGGACAAAAAAGAAAGAAGAAGCATTAGAGAAGGTGCCGATCGGAGAACCCGGAGTAATTTACTCCTCATTTGTTTTTCAGGAAAATAAGATTATTTCAAGAAATCTTGATAACAGAGCAGGCGTTTCCGTACTTTTGGATATAATGCTTGAAAATAATAATTTTGAAAGGGATATTTATTTTGTGTTTAACACACAGGAAGAAATCGGATTGAGGGGAGCAAGGGTTTTTTCCGAATATCTTGAAGTTGAGTTTGTATTCACGATTGATGTATCAACTTCGGGAGATACTTATGCTGAACCCAAGAGGGCTTTTGAGATCGGAAAGGGAGCGGGAATAAGGGTAATGGACAGGGGAACTGTTTTCCCTCAAAAACTCATTAATTATCTTGAAAACTTAGCAAAGGAAAATAACATAAAGGTTCAGAGGGATGCAGGAAGCACCGGAATGACCGATGCATTTTATATTCAAACCGCAAGAGGCGGTATCCCTTCCATTGCTATAACTATTCCCATAAGATATACTCACTCCCCCTCATCTTTTGTACTTATGGATGACCTTTACGAGGTAAAGAAACTGATAAAAGCAGTAATTAAAAATCCACCGAAATGAAAGATAAGGGAATTTTTTTGAAAATTATACCGGAGAGCTCATCCGGCGTAAAAAGTTTTTATTTTTCTTCTTTAAAATTAAAATTTTTTAAATTTATTTTAATATTTTTCGGAGTTTTATTGACCGCTATTTTGATATTCTCCTTTTGGATGGTCGGAAATTTTGCAAGAATGAAAATGTTGGAGTATGAAGCAAATAAAGTTAAAATACAGGAAAAAAAGATAACCGAACTCGAGAAAAAACTTCAGAAATTTATTCTATTTGCACAAAAAGTAGAAAAACTTTTGACCGTTCCGGAGGAAAAAGAAATAAATGTGGAAAAATTAAACCTTGTTTATTCTGATACTTTTGCCATCCGGGGCAACAGTGAGAAAAATATTTTTATCTTTGAATTACCTGTTAAGGGAATAATAAGCAATTTCTATTCTGTTCTTCATCCCGGAGTTGATATTGCGGCAGCTTCGGGAACACCCATACGTGCTCCGTGTGACGGACTCGTTGTGCAAAAAGGTATGGATGAAAATTACGGGTTATACATATGGATAAAACATGAGGGAGGAATAAAAACTTTTTATGCTCATTTAAAGGAAATAGATGTAAGAAAAGGGGAATGGGTAAAAAAGGGAGAAATAATAGGCAAAGTGGGTTCATCAGGGAAAAGCACAGGACCCCATCTTCATTTTGAAATATGGAAAGAAGGATTCCCATTAAATCCATTGAATTTTACAAGCTACCCCTATTTTGCATTAAAATATAAAAGTAAATATTAAAAAGGAGGTTTAAAATGAGATATTTATTAACATTGTGTTTGATTTTAAGTGCGTGCATAAAAATAGGAAGGGAAATACCACAAAATGCTGAAAAAGGCGGAACAATAGCAATAGGAATACCACAGGACTTTGAGTCCCTTATACCGATTTACCCCTCATTTAGAGCCAGTAACGCGATTTTTGATTTAATATATTACCCGTTGATTCGTATTGAGAAGGATAAGGTTTATCCCGGTATCGCCTCGGAATGGGAATATTCCGAAGATTTAAGGACAATAACCTTTTATTTGAGAAAGGATGCAAAATGGCATGACGGGAAACCCGTGACAGCAAGAGATTTTGTCTTTACCTATGAACTGATAACGGCTCCTAATTCTACCTCTCCTTTAAAGGCAAATTTCAGATTTGTAAAGGAAATAAAAGCTGTGTCCGACAATGTGTTAAGAATTGAATTCACAAAATCCTATTCCTCCCAGTTGATTGACTGTGAAATTTATCCCCTTCCCGAACATATTTTAAAGGATGTGAAGTACATAAAAAATTCCGAATTTGCTAAAAAACCCATAGGTTGCGGACCTTATAAGGTTAAAGAATATGTCCGGGGAGACCGTCTGATTTTGAGCAAATTTGAGGATTTTTTTGAAAATACGGGATTTGCTGATGAAATTATCTTTAAAATTTATGAAACTCCGATGGATGTTGCACAGGCTCTCAAAATGGATTTGATAGACATTGCTCTCGGCTTAACACCACGTGCGGTAAGTGAGGTCCTTAAAGATTATGATAAAGGAAAAGTAAAAAATTATGAAGCAAATAAGGTAATATTTTTCGGTTGGAACCTGAGAAAAAGCCCCTTTAATAATTTTAAATTAAGAAGAGCAATCGGTCTTTTACTCGACCCCGATAAATGGATAAAAGAAATATTTTCTTCCTATGCGGTAAAAGCGAATTCTCCGATTCCTCCGAATTTGTGGGCATATGATAGCACACTTAAAGAGATTCCCTTTAACAAACCGGATGAAGGAATAAATATTATATCTTCACTCGGTTATACAAAAAGAAAACCGCTCGTAATTAATCTCCTATGCGATAATTCACAGGAAGTTTATGTAAAACTTGCAAACAGTATAAAAGAAGAACTGGAAAATTCAAAAATAATAAAAGTGAATGTTCTGGCACTTTCTCCTTTTGATTTTATAACAAGGCTTTTAAATTCAGATTTTGATGCATTCCTTTTAGCTTATCCTTTAAATGAAAAAGCGGATATATCACCGCTCTTTGGCTCAAAAGGAATATTTAATTTTATGGGATATTCAAATAAAAGGGTTGATTCACTTCTTGAGTCCGCAATGATGACATTGAACAGGAAAAAAGCAAAGAAATACTTTTCAGAGTTTCAAAAAATTATTCAGTCCGAACTCCCGATTCATTCGTTAATTGTGCCTCAAGAGATATATGCTTTCTCCGAAAGGCTGAAAAATCTTGAAAATTTCACGGGTGATTTTCTTGTCTCAAATCTTGATTTAGTATGGATTCCTTCTTCTCAAAGAACGGAAAGAGTAAGTTTTGAAATTGTTAAAGAAGAGGAAAAGAAAGAAGAAATTAAACCTCCGGAGGCAAGACCCAAGAGGGAAAGAAAGGAAAGACTTAAAAGACCGGTAGAACCCAAACCCGCTCCTCCACCTGCTCCCAAAGTGACTGCAGAGGAGTTATTGCAAAAGAAAATTGCGGAAGAGGCAGCCAAAAAGAAAGAAGAAAAAGCTGTTGAGGAAAAGCCGAAAGAGGAGGTAAAACCCGAGGAAGTTGCAAAAGCACCGGAAGAAAAAGTTACAGAAAAGCCTCCGGAAGAAACACCCCCGGCTTCTCCTCAAGCTGTTATCCCTGCTGTCTTACCTGTGATAAAAAAGGAAGTGAGACCTCAGTATCCCGAAATTGCAAAAAAATTCAATGCTCATGGAACAGTTTATATGAGGGTCTTAATAGATGAGAACGGAAAAGTAAAGAGTGTGAAAATTGTAAAATCAAGCGGATATAATTTTCTTGATAATGCTGCAAAAGAAGCCGCATTTAAATATGAATTTGAACCCGCAAAAGATAAAGATGGAAAACCCGTTGCTACATGGTTCCCCCTTGCCATCAGATTCTGAGGAAGAAGATAAGTTCTGGATGCAAAAAGCACTTCAACTTGCAAAATTAGGGGAGGGTAGGGCTTCCCCGCATCCCCTGGTAGGGGCTGTTGTTGTAAAAAATAAAAGACTAATTTCAATCGGATACCATGCAGGACCCGGAACAAAACATGCGGAAAGAATGGCTCTTGAACTTGCAGGAAAGTATGCAGAAGGAGCAGATCTATACATAAACCTTGAGCCATGTATTCACAGAGGAAGAACCCCTCCTTGTGCCCCTTTTGTGGTGTCAAAAAAAATCAAAAAGGTCATAATAGGAATAAAAGACCCGGATAAAAGGGTAAACGGAAAGGGAATCGAATATTTGAGAAAAAACGGAGTGGAGGTAAAATTAGGAGTTCTTGAGAAGGAATGCTATGAATTAAATAAATTCTATTTCACATATAAAATAAAAAAAAGACCTTTCATTGCCCTCAAATTTGCGATGACCATAGACGGAAAAATTTCTTTTGAAAACAAAAATTCAAAATGGATTTCAAGTGAAGAACAAAGAGAATTTGTGCATTATATAAGAGGAAATTTTGATGCTATTGCGGTTGGAAAAAATACTTTTTTAAAGGATAACCCGCTTTTAACTCCGCGAAAAGTTTTTTCCTTCAGAACTCCTTACAGATTTATACTGTGGGGTAATAAAGACTTTGAGTTAAAAAACAGCAAATTTTTCAAAGAAAAAAACGCCTTTATTTGTGTTTCGGAAGATTACAAAGGGAAGAAATATAAATTTTTATTAAAATTAAAAGGGAAAGACAAAATAAATTTAAAAAATTTTATTCAGAAATTATATGAAATGGAAATTACAAGCATTCTTATAGAAGGCGGTGCAAAAATATTGACTTCTTTTGTAAAAGATAATTTATTTGATGAAATTCATACTTCATATTCCGGTAAAATTGCAGGAAAGGGGCTTTCACCTTTTGATAATCTTCAAATGAAAGGAATTATAAAGGATTTGGAAATAAAAGAAATTTACAGATTTAAAAATGATGTTTATATAATATGGAAGAGAAAGGATGAAAACTGAGATGAGAACGGATGCATGCGGTAATATAACCAAGGTTTATAAGGGGCAAAAAATAAATGTGTGCGGATGGCTAAAAAGAAAAAGAGAAATAGGAAAAATATCATTTTTTGTTCTTGAAGATAGAGAAGGAGAGGTTCAAGTTGTGGTGGAGGATGAAGGACTTTTGAAAAAAATAAGAAACTTGCCCCTTTATTCCACATTAAAGGTTGAAGGAGTGGTGAGGGAAAGACCGGAAAAGGATAAAAATCCGAAAATGGAAACAGGTGAAATTGAGATTATTGCTCAAAATATTGAAATTTTTTCAGTTTCAAAACATCTTCCTTTTCTACCAGACGAAGAAAAAGAAATTTTTGAGGAAACAAAATTAACATACAGATTTCTTGATTTGAGAAATAAAAAAAGGAAGGAAACCTTTAAATTGAGAAGCACGGTTAAATACATAATGACAAAAACATTAATAGAAATGGGATTTATTGAAATTGAGACTCCTTATTTAAGCAAAAGTACACCCGAAGGAGCAAGGGATTTTCTGGTTCCCTCAAGATTACATAAAGGAAAATTTTACGCTTTAACCCAATCCCCTCAGATGTATAAGCAAATATTAATGGTTTCACAATTCGATAGATATTTCCAATTCGCCAGATGCTTCAGAGACGAGGACTTCAGAAAAGACAGACAACCGGAATTCACCCAACTTGATATAGAAATGAGTTTTATAAATGAAGAAGACATATTTTCCTGTGTTGAAAGGATTTTCGTTAATATTTTCAAGCAAATCTTTAATAAAGAAATAAAAACTCCTTTTAAGAGAATGACTTATGATGAAGTAATGGAATTTTACGGTTCTGATAAGCCTGATTTGAGATATGATTATAAATTTGAGGATTATAAAGATATTCTGGGACAGTTAGAAATTTTTAAAAATTATAAAAAGGTTAAAAGCATATTTTTTCCTTATAAGTTTTCAAGAAAAATTATTGAAAATATTGAAAAAGAGCTTAAGAATCAGGGACTTCCCGGACTCGGATTTGTAATAAGGGAAGGTTCGGAATTAAGGGGTCCTTTTAAGAAGTTTTTGAGTCTTAAGCATATGCCGGAAGAGGGTACCAGGTTTATAATTGCGGGTTCTGATGAGAAATTAAGCGAATGGTGTGCTATTTTGAGGGGAAGTGTAATTTCTGAGATTGAGAAAATAAATAAAAAAGACGATTTTGAATTTTTATGGGTGACCGATTTTCCGCTTTTTGAAAAGGATGAAGAAGGTAACATTGTTTCATCTCATCATCCTTTCACATCTCCGAAAGATGATGAATGGAGAAAGAATCCGTTAGAAGCAAAATCAAGGGCTTATGATTTGGTTTTAAACGGTTTTGAAATCGGGTCAGGGAGTATAAGGATAAGTGACCCTGAGATTCAAAGGGAAATTTTGGAATTCTTAGGGTATAATGAAGCAGAAATTGAAAAAAGATTCGGATTTTTACTAAAGGCATTATCGTACGGAGCACCCCCTCACGTAGGAATCGCTCTGGGTTTTGACAGAATAGTAATGATTCTTTCGGGAGAGAAGAGTATAAGGGATGTGATTGCTTTTCCCAAGACTGCTCAGGGAATAGGGCTTTTGGAGGGTTGTCCTTCAGAGGTTGATGAAGAGCAATTAAATGAACTCGGTATAAAAATTAAGGAGAAAAAAAATGTACGAGAAAAAACTGATTGATTCAGAAGAATTTTCAAGAATAATAGAACGTCTTGTGTCAGAAGTAATTGAGAGACATCCGGATGGTGAAATTGTAATTATCGGTATTCACACAAGGGGTGTTCACATTGCTCAAAGAGTAAAAAGACTAATTGAAGAAAAATTAAATAAAGAAATTCAATTAGGAACGGTGGATATTACATTTTACAGGGACGATCTGATGAAAATGTACGATCAGCCTGAGGTAAAGGAGACGAATATTCCTTTTTCGGTTGAAGATAAAAATATAATATTGGTGGATGATGTGATTTATACAGGAAGGACCGTGAGATGTGCAATAGATGTTTTAATGGATTACGGAAGACCGAAAAAAGTTGAGCTTTTAGTGATGGTTGATCGCGGGCATCGTGAATTGCCCATCCATCCGGATTATGTAGGGAGAAGAATACCTACATCAAAAGAGGAAATAGTGGATGTTAAGGTGAAAGAAGTGGATGGAGAGGATGGGGTGGTTCTTAAGAAGATGCAGAATTTATAATTTGAAAAATGAGGAAGATGGTATGTTATGATAAAGTGCAGATAATATATCTTATGTTAACTTAAATATTGATTGAAAATAAACATAATTCTAATGCAATATCCTTGCATCAACAACCCTAACACCCTTACCTTTCTCAAATACAAATAAAGGATTTATGTCCATCTCTTTTATTTCATTCATAAATAATGAAAAAGAAGACAATCTCAATATATTTTCTTTTATTGCCTCAATATCGCAGGGCTTTTCCCCTCTCACCCCTTTTAAAAAAGGATAAAATTTAATTTCTCTTATCATTTCCTCTGCTTCTTCTATGCTTATCGGTGCAAGTCGAAAAGATACATCACGAAAAATTTCCACAAATATCCCTCCCAAGCCGAAAACGATTAAATTTCCGAATTTTTCATCTTTTTTCATACCGAGTATCACCTCTTTCGGATTCCCCTTTACCATCCTTTGCAAAACCACTTTCTTATAATTTTTTACTTTATTCCTAAATCTTTTTTTAATTTTTTCATAGGATTTTAAAAGTTCCTCCTCATTTTTTATATCCAGAATTACCCCTCCTTGGTCCATCTTATGCACTACTTCACCCGACGCAATTTTTAAAACAAGCGGAAAACCGAGTTTCTTTGCTTTTACAAACAATTCTTCTTCATTTTGCGCTGTATCCCATTCAATAAGAGGAAAACCTGCTGTTTCGAGAATTTTAAAACATAAATCAAGGTCAATAAATCCTTTTAGATTATTATTTTTTAAAATTTCCTTTATCTCCTTTTTAAATTCAAAATTTACATAATTCTCCTCCTCTTCCTTTATCATTTTTTATACTTGTAGGCAACAGAAATCGCCCTTGCTGCAGCATCAGGTAATCTGTAAACCGGTAAACCCTCTTTTTCAAGAATTTTAGCACCTTTTTCAACATCTTGAAGTCCCATAAAAACGGTGATAAAAGTTTTTTTCTTTTTCCTGGCATATTTTGAAATCATTTTTGCAACTTTTTCTATATCAATCATTCTTTGAGGAGCCATTAAAAAATAAATTGAATCTATATTTTTATCAGCATATAACGCTTTAACTGCTATTTCAAACCTCTCTGCATCTGCCTCTGCAAGTAAATCAACCGGATTTTTAAGGGAAGCATGTGAGGGAACAAACGGGCTTATTTTGTTCTTTGTTCTTTCCGAAAGTTCGGGCACTTTCAGTCCGTATAGGATACATGAGTCCGTAGCAACAATCCCGGGTCCTCCTGCATTTGTTATTATTCCGACCCTGTTACCTCCGGGCAAAGGTTGTGATACAAAAAGGGTTGCATATTCAAAAAGTTCGGACGCACTTTGGACCTCCAGAACCCCTGCCTGTTTAAAGACTGCTTTGTAAACTTCGGGTGAGCCTGCAAGAGAACCCGTGTGAGAGGAGACCGCTCTTGCACCTTCCGGACTCAAACCTGCTTTTAATGCAAGAACCGGTTTTTTTCTTGATATTCTTCTCGCAACTTTTATGAATTCTTTACCATCAACCAAGTCTTCAATATACATCAATATAACCTTAGTTTTTTCGTCTTCTCCCAGGTACTCAAGGACTTCTGTTTCATTTATATCTGCTTTATTCCCCAAACTTACCACTTTAGAAAAACCGAGTCCGTGAGCCTTTGCAAAATCAAGTATTGCAACACATATTGCTCCGCTCTGAGAAATGAATCCTATTTCTCCGGAAAGGGGCATATCACTTCCGAAGTTTGTGGTAAACCGAACAGATGGGTCTGTATTCATCACCCCTATGCAGTTGGGTCCCAGGACTCTGATTTTTTTCTCCCGTGAAATTTTCTTTATTTTTTCTTCCAAAATAACACCTTCACCTCCTGCTTCTTTAAAGCCGGCGCTTATTATAATTGAGTATTTGATTCCGAAATTTGCACATTCGGTCAGAATATCCGGAACAAGGTTTGCCTTTACCAGAACAACCGCAACATCCGGTACTTCGGGCAGGTCCTCTACTCTTTTATACACCTTCAAGCCGAGAATGCTTTCTGCAAAAGGATTGACAGGGTAAATAGTGCCTTTAAATCCCGAAAAAACCATGTTTCTGAGAACGGCAAATCCCACACTGTTTTCTTTCCTTGAGGCACCTATTATACAAACACTCTTAGGGTTCAAAAGAGGTAATAAATTTTTCATCCACCCCCTCCATTTTATTTGATTTTCTTGCAAGTAAAAATAAATAATCCGATATTCGATTCAAAAGTTTTAAAACTCTTTTTGCGGAAGGAAAATCATCTATAAGGACAGCAACATTTCTTTCCGCTCTTCTTGCGATTGCTCTGGCAAGGTGAAGATATAATGCGGTTAAATTTCCCGAAGGAATTATAAACTCTTTTAAAGCCCCCAATTCTTTACTTAACTCATTTATTTTTTCTTCGATTTTTTTTAAATATTCATCTTTTATCCGGGGTCCTTCTGTATCTTCAGGAACCACAAGATCCGCATTTGCAATAAACAAAAATTTTTGAATTTCTTCTATATCCGATTTCAAACTCTCATGAGAATAAAAAAAAGCAAGACTCAAAACTGCAATTAATTCATCTATATCTCCCAGAGCATGAAAAATGGGATGGTCTTTTTTTGCTTTTTTATTTTTCCAATAAAAAGAAAAACCCTCGTCTCCTTTGCCGGTAAAGACTTTTGTTATTCTCAATTAGTTAACTCATCCTTTGTATAAACTGAAACATACACTCTTCCTTTTCTTTTCTCAAATTTTACTGTTCCTTCTTTTAAGGCAAAAAGTGTATCATCTCCTCCTCTTTTGACATTCCAGCCGGGCCAGAATTTTGTGCCTCTTTGTCTTACGAGGACCTCGCCTGCTTTCACAAACATACCATCCCATCTTTTTATACCGAGATATTTTGCATGGGAATCCCTGCCATTCTTTGATGCACCCATTCCTTTTTTATGTGCCATAATTCACCTCCTATTTAAAAGATATACGCATTAAAAAGCATTATAATTGTTAAAAGTATACCAAACTGAATACCTATAATCCAAACGAAAAATCTATCAACCTTTTTATTAAGATTAGTAACTCTTGCTTTCAAATCATCAGTATCTCTTTTTATGCTCTCAAGTAAACCATGGGTGCTCTCTTTCCGTCCTTCCAGGACCGAAATCCTATGCTCCATTTCCAACGGTTTTGACTCATCAAATCCCTTCATTTTTAAGCCTCAATTTTTTCAATAATTACTTCTGTAACCTTTTGTCTATGTCCTTTTTTTCTTCTGTAATTTTTCTTTGGTTTCATTTTAAACACAATAATTTTTTTTAATTTTTTAAGCGGATTAACAACCTTTGCCTTTACTTTTGCATTTTCAACATAGGGAGTTCCAACCCTGTATTTTCCGTTTTCTGCAACAAGAAGAACTTTATCCATAATAACTTTATCCCCTTCTTTAACACCGTTCAGAAGGGGAATATCAAGTTTTTTTCCTTCTTTAACATGAAATTGGAAACCTTTAAATTCCACAATTGCCCACATATTTTTCTCCTTTTTTAATATAGAATTAATTTTAAGGGAAAAAGTCTAAAATTTCAAGTTCCCGATTTTCTTCAAAACAAATTACTCGAGATCAACTGATTTCTTTCAGAAATGGGAGATGCGAGGGAGAGCTCTTCTCTAATAAATTATTGTCCATAAAAATCAATAATAACTTGCTCTTTATTAAAAATTTAATATATCATACACACAAGATACTATGTTCAAAGTCCAAAAAATACATTGAAGGAAAAAGAAATCGGATTTGCTGAAGATTTTAAAAACTTTATTCTTTCAGTTATAATTTTTACTTCAGGAGAAATGCTTGCTTTACCATTGATAACAACTATTACAACAATTTTTGCAAAAAAGGAGAAAAAGAGCTTGTATCTCGGTTTTCAAGGACTCGCAGAAGGACTCGGATGGGCAAGTGCTCCTGTATTCGGAGGAATCGTTCTGGATAATTTTATTAAAAATCCGATTTCAATGTGGGGAATTATAACAATTCCCGGAATTTTAACATTTTTAATATTTTTAAAATGTGTGAAAATAAATGAAAAAAAATTTTTTAAATAGAAACATCTTCTTTCTCGGGCTTACTTCCCTTTTTAATGATATTGCTTCTGAAATAATTCACCCTTTACTTCCTGTTTTTATTGCAGAAACATTAAAGGCAGGAGCAAGAGGACTCGGAATTGTAGAAGGAATAGCAGAGTTTACAAGCAGTATTTTTAAATTAATTTCCGGAAACTTATCCGATAAATATAAAAGAAGGAAAAACTTCGCGGTACTCGGATATCTTATTGCTGCATTAACAAGACCTCTTATAGGTTTTACTTCTCATATTTATCAGGTAGTACTTTTAAGGTTCTTCGACAGAACGGGTAAAGGAATCAGACAGGCACCCAGGGATGCTCTCATTGCAATATCCTCATTTCCGGAAGATTACGGAAAAGCATTTTCGTTTCAAAGGGCAATGGACCATCTCGGAGCATTCATAGGTCCTTTGATTACAATAGTTTTAATTTCTCATTTTACAATAAGGCAAATTTTTTATTTTTCCATTATACCCGGAATTATTGCGGTTATTTCCATAGGAATTTTCGTTAAAGAAAAGAAAAAGGAAATTGAATTTAAAAAAAAGGATAAATTTTCATTTTATTTCAATCTTCCTTTTAAATTTTATTTTTTCCTCTTTGTATTCTTTATATTCACCATAGGAAATTCCTCGGATACCTTCATCATTTTAAAAGCCAAAAAAGAGGGAGCATTACTTATTACCCTACCCTTGCTTTGGAGTATTTTTAATCTCATAAAATCAATAAGTTCCTTGCCGGCAGGTTATCTTGCGGATAGATTCGGAAAAAAGAGAGTTTTATTTGCAGGATGGATGATTTATTCTGTTTCTTATCTTTCCTTTGCTTTTGCAAAAGACTTCAAAAGTTTTCTTCTAACTTTCATGTTTTACGGTCTTTATTTCGGATTCACAGAAGGCATTGAAAGGGCGATTGTTTCCGATTTTCTTCCGGAAGATAAGAAAGGGACAGGATTCGGTATTTTCCACTTTGTCAAAGGAACGGGGCTTTTAATTGCAAGCATATTCTTCGGGTTCATGTGGGATATTTTCGGAATCAAAATTCCGTTTTTAATCGGTTCTGTACTTGCCTTTTTAGCAGGATTTCTGTTAATTTTTGTGTAAAATAATAAAATTATTTTAAAATAAATATTATGAATTTGATTTTAAAAATATTTTATTCACCGGATGATGCTTTTAAAGAAATAAAAGAAAAGAAACCCTTGGGTCTCCCTTTCCTTATCCTTCTTATTGTAGGAATCTTGGTTTCCTTACTCTACCTTCATTTTGTCATCCTTCCCAATAAGGAGACAATTTTAATGGAAAGGAATATACCCGAACAGACAATGCAAAAGACCATGGAATTTATGAGTTCACCCATTTTTTATGTGATTACATTGATAAGTTCTGTTTTCGGCTTTTTGATAACCACACTCGCGGTCGGTTTCATATATTTCATTGTATCACTTCTAATGAGCGGAAAAGGTGATTTTATCGCCTACTGGAGCTCAACAATTCATATCTATGCGATATCCCTCTTGGGTTCATTAATTGCTTTTCCGATTGCCTTAATAAAACGCTCCCCTGCTGTTCATCTTGATTTTTCACTTTTGGTCCAATTTCTATCCGAAAAAAACTTTATAAGACTATTTTTGACTCATGCTAATTTTTTCACTTTATGGGCAACCTTCCTTTACGGGCTTGCCCTTCATTATATCGGCGAAATCAACAAGAAAAAGGCAATTTTTACTTCTTTTTCCCTATGGCTTTTTTACGCCTTAATTGCAACATTTTTTAAAAGTTTGAAATTTTAAATGTAATATATTATAATATATTGGGTTCAATCCCTGGCTTTTGGCGAAGGAGGGAGTAATGAAAAAATTGATAATTGTTTTGGTATGCTTGGGAATGACAATTGTATTATTGTATGCAGGCGTTGCAGGCAGTAAGCACGATTTTAACAGACCGAATACGGGAAGAGTATGCATTTTCTGTCATGCACCTCATAATGCTAATCCCAATCAACTTTTTTATTATCTGTGGAACAGGGTATATGTTCCTACTATAACCGCCCTTTATGACGGAACTTATACCGACCCTATGACAAGTGCCTCCTGGGTAACTTATGCTTGCCTTTCTTGTCATGACGGAACACAAACAGCAGCCGATATGGGAACCCTTTATTCTTACGGACCGAAAACGGTAGGATTAAATGTCTTGGATCCCCCTGACATAACAAGCGGAACAAATGATTCCCTGACTTCCTCTCATCCCGTGGATATGGATGTTGCTCCTAATATCTTACCTTCAACCGATTTCACCGCACCGAGCACCTGGCCCGCCAATAATTTACCTTTGTTTGACCTCTCAAACCAGCAAACAGGAGCGGATTCTGTTGTGACTTGCGCAACATGCCATGACCCTCATAATCAAAATGTCTTCACACCTGCTTATAAATTCCTGAGAGCAGACACAACCAACAGTACAATTTGTACAACCTGCCACATTAAGTAAGTTTATTAAATAAGGCAAAAAGTGCATAATTTGAGAAAAGGGGGAAGGGGGATACCCTTCCTCCTTATTTTTATTTTTAATTTAAATGCTCAAATTAAAAAATTTAATGCGTCCTTCAAAGCGGAAAGATATTATATAAAAGGAAATTTTGAAAATTCTCTCACAAAACCCTTCTATAAAGATTACGAAAATTGTATAAATTTATTTTTAAACGGATATATTTATCATTATAATTTTGTAAATTATGAATTTAAAACCTATTTTGTATGGCAGGGATGGAATAAAAACCTGAGAGGAATTGAAGAAAAAAATTTTTTGAAAACACCATACAGCCTGAATATCCGAATTTTTCCCAAAACCAGATTTCCTTTCAGATTTTTTGTGAAAAGGGAAGATTTTAGAAAAGAAAAAAATACAACTTATTCAATAAAAACTTTAACTTACATCGTTTCTCAATCTTTAATTCTTCCCAAATTACCCTCAATTAATTTTTCTTACAGATTCAGAACAGAAAACAAAGTTAAGAGAAATGCATATTCATTTAAAATTAATTATATGCTTTTTAAAAATCATTCCTTATTTTTACTGTATCGAAGGGAATTACCATCTGTATTTCCCTCTTCTCAAAATTTAAGATTTCAATACAATTATCAAATTCCGGGTAAATTAAGGGTAAATTATTATCTCAACAATTTTACAAGAAATAATTATTATCTTCTTCATTCAAATTTGAATTTTGAAAAATTCAGAAAAAGGAATTATCTCTTGAGTTTTTATCATTTTATGAGCAAAACAAAATATTTAACCTCAAATTCCCTTACCTTGAAATATAAAAAATATTTTTCTGAAAGAGTCATATCAAACTCGGGATTATATTTTGTTTACAAAAAATCAGAAACCGAAAAAAATTTCAAAGAGGAAATTTCACAAAATTTTTCTTTTAAATTTTTGAGTTTTCCAAAAGTGCTTATCATTTCTCCCGGTGTTTCAATTATGTTCAATCAATTAAAAAAGGGAAACGGATGGGCTTATTCTTTAAGGGAAAGTAATATGTTTGAACATAAAAAATTGCTATTTTTCAAAAATTTCAGAGTTTTTTTTAATTTTTACTACGCAGGATTCAATGACAGGTGGCTTTTTAATCAAAAGATAAGAGTGGGTTATAATTTCGGAAATTCAATAAGTTATGAATCCCCAAAATATTACATTTCTTTTAATTTTTATTTCACAAAAAATATTACAAAGGCAAATTTTTATAAAAATGAGTGGATAAAATATCATACGAGAATAGAATTCAAAACAAAAGAGATTCCTTTTTATTTATCTTATGTAAATGAGTATATAAGAACCGAATACGGAGGAAAAATAAGAAAAGAATTTATAAGAATACTCTTCAGAGCACCTTTAAGAATATTCAATCTGTTTACCCTTACCGAAAAATTTCATTTCAGGGATAAATTTGAAAATAATCTCAAAATTACATTTTCAAAAAATTACGGCGGTTTGATTCTGAATATCAGTTTGGAATATATTTATTTAATTTATCCCGGCTCCGAACATAACTTTATAATGTATTTTATGGTAAAAAGAAATTTAAAAATAATATGAAAATGTTAATTTTTTTTATAATTTTTCAAACTCAAAACTGTCTTAAAAAGGGGTGTCATAATTTAATTATAGAAGAAAGAATAGTTCATCCTCCGGCTGAGGAGGATTGTTCAAACTGCCATATTTTAGAAGGAAAGCATCCTTTTAAAAAAATTGAAAATGTCTTCGAACTCTGCACTACCTGTCATGATGATAAAACAGAATCCCAACATCCACCTGCACAGGAGGATTGTACCACCTGTCATAACCCCCATTCTTCACCTATAAAAGGATTATTAAAAGAAAAACCTCCCTATTTATGCACTGAATGTCACGAAGATGTTCTAAATGGACTCGTGAGTCAGCATAAACCGGTAGAAAAAGGAAACTGTAAAAATTGCCATGATGTGCACGGAAATGAAGCAAATTATTTTCTTTTAAAAGAAGGGAATAATCTGTGTTTTAAATGCCATTCCCGAATGGGCAACAGATTTAAAAAAGCAAAATATAAACATCCCCCTGTATTTGATTGTTTAAATTGCCATAATCCCCATTCTTCCGGTTTTTCAAAACTCTTAAAAGCAATGTATCCGAGAAGCGTGTATAATTTTTTTACCTATTTACAATATGAACTCTGCTTTAACTGTCATGATGCAGATGATTTATTTTCAAATAGTTCAGGATTCAAAAAGGGAAACAAAAATTTACATAAGGTCCATGTAAAAAGAGAAAAAGGAAGGATATGTACATTTTGTCATAACCCTCATTTTTCCGACAATCCGAAATATATTGAAGGAGGAGAAAGTTTCGGTCCTTATGATTATATCTTGAGATTCGGTTTTAAAAAGAAAAAAGGAGGAGGAATATGCGGTCCTGCATGTCACGGAAAGGCGGAGTATTGATATATCTCCTTTTTCTCTCTGTTTTAACTCCTCCTACGGTCAGTTTTGTTAAAGATAAATTTATCAGAATTGTGGTACAGGCGAATAAGGCATGGCTTTTAAAACCCGAGATAATTTATGACAGTATGTCAGCAGGAGAAATTCATCATTTCATAGTTAAATTAAAATACGGAAAAAATAAAATAAAGGTATTTTATGAAAAAAACGGAGAAACAAAATCAAAAGATTTGATAGTATATTCTTTTCCTTCAAAAAATTTTAGGGTAAGAGCCAGATTGTACACCTTTCACAATACAAAAATTTCCAAAATGTGCGAGGATTGTCATTCTATTGAATTTAAAAGTGTTTCCGAAAAAGAAGACCTTGATTGTTATACCTGTCACAAAGAGAAATTTGATAAAACTTTAAAACTTAACCCTCCTTTTGAGGAACTTTCCTGTAAAGACTGTCATGAAAAGATATTTGACAGACCGAAATCCGATGCATGCGAAATTTGTCACGAACTTGAATCCGGATTTTATCTTCACAGTCCTTATGCGAAAGGCGAATGCATGATCTGTCATGACCCTCATTCTTCAAAAGAAAATAAATTCTTGAAAGATAAAATCAACAATTTATGCTACTTATGCCATGATAAAAAAGGATATAAAGTTCATCATCCTGTTGCAAGTCATCCCGGAGAAAGGAAAGGAATCTACTGCACTAATTGTCATAACCCGCACGGAACAAGGTACGGTTTTCATTTGAAATGGCCCAATAAACCCGTATGTTTGGTATGTCATAAAAAATGAAGCCGATTCTTTTATTTATTTTACTTTTACAATTTCCCCATGACTTTACAAATAAAGAAGGCGAAAGAAAATGCAAATTTTGCCATGCTTCTCATAACTCAAAAGGTCCTTATCTCATCAATCTTATTCCTTTTGATGAATTAAAGGATAATTTTAAGGGCTTTGATTATGTTTCTTTAACATGTATGAACTGTCATACTGATAAGAAATACCTTTTAATTTTATACCCGGAAGTTGAAAAATTCTACCGAATTCCAGATACATCGGAAATTTTTTTGGGCAAGGAATATGATAAAACCCATCACCCCGTGGGTGAATTTGTTTCAGAAAGCGGAGAAAGATTGATAAAATGCACAACATGTCATGATCCCCATAGAAAAAAATTTAAATATCTTTTAAAAAAGCCCTTATACGAACTATGTAAAAAATGCCATCGAATATATACAAACAAGGAATCCCATTCGGGATTGAATTGTTTGAATTGTCATAAACTTCATAAAAGCAGAGCCGAACCTCTGGTAAAGAAAAATGATATATGTATGGACTGTCATACCGAAACATTTTCAATCATAGAGGGACATCGAGCCGATAAAAAATGTATAACCTGTCATAATCCGCATAATCCTTAGAAGGAGGATGAAATGAAATTGTTTTTTATTTTTCTTTTATTTTCACAGACAAAATCAACTGAATATGTATGGCCACCTCCTCCTGAAAAAGCAAGAATTAAGTTTGATAGATTTCTGGTTACAAAAGAGGATATAACCGGAGAGGGAAATATATTCAAAAGATTACTGAATAAAGTTCTCGGTATAAAAAAGATAAGGCTTTTAAAATATCCTTTCGGTATTTATGTTGACTCTAAAGGGGTTATATATGTTGCGGACCCGGGCTTTGCTGCAATTGTGATTATTGATCAAAAAAACAGAAAGGTGAAATGGTATCAGAGTGCAGGAAGATTCCGGTTTATAAGACCCACCGGAGTTTATGTGTCCGAGTCAAAAAATATGTTATATGTTGCCGACCCCGGAGCAAAGGGGGTTTTCGGAATACAATTGCCTGATTTTAAAGGAAAACTATTTATAAGAAAGGCTTTATTTAAGCCAGTGAATCTTGCGGTTGATGATTACAGAAAAAAACTGTATGTACTTGATGATAGTTTAATGAGCATTCAGGTTTTTAATCTCGAGGGAAAATTTCTATTCTCCATAGGTAAAAAGGGAAATAAGCCGGGTGAATTTTTATACCCTACAGGTATAAATATTGACAAAGAGGGAAACATTTATGTTTGTGAATGGGGAAATTTCAGGGTTCAGATTTTAAATCCGAGAGGTGAGGTAATAAATGTTTTCGGAAAAGCGGGAAATGCCCCCGGGTTTTTTATAAGACCGAAATGTGTAGCAGTTGATGAAAAGGGTTATATTTATGTTACCGATGCATTTTTACACAGATTTCAAATATTTGACAAATACGGCAATGTGTATTTGGGAATAGAAGGGATAGGAGGCGAACCCGGGCAATTCAGATTGCCTGCGGGAATATTTGTCAGAAATAAAAAAATATATGTGGTCGAACAGATGAATTCAAGGATTCAGATATTTGATATTCTTTATTAAACCTCTACTCAACAGGAATTTTATAAATATAAATTTCTACAAATTTCTTGTCTTTTATATTATATACAAACTCAATTATTATTCCTGCAAAAAGTCTTTCACTTAAAGGCGAAAAATATCTCAAAATCAGTCTCTGCCTTTTATTATCAAGTTTGGCAACCCTGAAACCGAAATTTAAACCATCATAACTCCAAAATTTTTTCACAATCAAATCAAAAATATCTGACTGTGCCGCAAGTTCTTTTTTTAAATTATTAACAATTTTCTTTAAATCTTCACTCTTTATATCATGTGTCTGAAAAGGATATTTCTTATTTTTTACTTCTATCTGATTATTTTTTATCCGGTTAATAAGTGAACTTTTAAAACATGAAATTAAAAGAAACAATATTAAAAATTTCCTCATTTAAAGATTATAATTTATTTATGCAATTAAATGAAATGTACGATGTAATCATAGTGGGAGCAGGTCCTTCAGGAGGAATGGCGGGATGGAAACTTGCGGAAAAAGGAATTAAAATTTTGATAATTGAAAAAAGGAAAAAAATCGGGGAACCCGTGCAGTGTGCAGAAGGACTTTCTTTATTTGCTTTAAAAGAAAATGATATTAAACCGGAAAAAGACTTCATTGTTCGGGAAATGAAAGGAGCAAAACTGTTCACTTCCTCAGGGTATTTTATGATGTTTCCCGTTCCGGGGTATATCATCAAAAGAAATATCTTTGATCAGTATCTTGCAGAAAAAGCAAGGGAAAAAGGGGGAGAAATAAGAACATCAGAAAGGGTCATTTCCATCACCAAAAGGCAGAATTATTTTGAAGTAACCTCTGACAAAGGAAAGTATTATGCAAAATATATAATTCTTGCATGCGGTCCTTATGAAGGCATTAAAGGAATAAACTTCCCCAAAACAAGAAAAATTGTTGCAATAGAATTCAGATTCAAATCAAATAAGATCGATGACAATTACTTTCATTTTCACTTCGGAGATGAATTTAAACCTTTTTACGGATGGGTATTTTTTCACGGAGATGTTACAGGAATCGGAGCAGGGCTTTATGGCAGGGGTAATAATTTAAAACCCATAGAGTTTTTATGCAAAAAATACGGTTTTAAAATAAATAAAAGAATAAAAAAAATAGCAGGCAAAATACCCTTTTCAAAATTTCCTTTTCCCGAAGATCCAGAAGGAATCATCAGGGTCGGAGATGCAATAGGAGCAGTACACCCTTACACAGCAGGAGGGATTCACGGAGCATTATCTACCGCAAAAATTGCGGCACAGATAATAATAAAAAACTTTGAAAAAAGTAAAATAAACAAAACATATTATGAAGAAATAAAAAAATTGCCCATATTTAAAGATTCTCTCTGGAATAAACAAGATAAACTTTTCAAAAAAACTTCAAAGGAATGGGACGAAATAGGGCGGTTAATGCATAAAAGAGTATATTCAAAAACTCCCTGGGGCAGAGCAATTTTCTATCTATTTCTTCATCCTTTTTCTACATTTAACCTTTTATTTTTCTTAAATTTGCAAAAAGAGTTCAAATTATCCGAGAATTTTTCTTATTAAAAAGGAGGATAAAAAATGGTAAAATTTTTTCTCTTTTCATTCGTTGTGAAAAGTTTTTCATTCCCTGATTCCCTTTTTGAGAAGGGAAAGGAAGTTTTTGAAAATAATATAAAGGAATCTCATCTTATTGAATATATTGACAGTTTTGAGATTGTTTTTGAAAAATTTTTTGAATCGGATTCGGAAATATGGATTGAAGGCACGGTTTATATAAAAAAGAAAGATTTAAAAATTTCAAAGTTCGTTTCGGGTTATTCTGTGAAAGATAAAAATATTGCAATAAAGGATTTTATAGAAAAAGCAATTATATATTTAAATTCAATTTTCAGAGAGCCTCCTGTTATTAAGGAAATAAAAGATAAAACCGTATTAATATCAAAAGGCGGCATACAGGGAATAAGACCAAATGAGTGGTTTTTTTACGGCTCTGAAATAAGTCCTGACGGTTATATTAAAATTGAAAAAGTATTTGATAATACATCAACCGGTAAATTGCTTGTTATAAAAAGATTACCGGCAGAGGGAGAAAAGGTTTATAAAGTGAAAGGAATTCCTTATATTCATAAAGTATCCTTTATACCTTCTTCTCACTTTGTAAGAGTTGCAAAAGGGGGATTCGGGGCAGAGGAAAATGTGAAAGACGGAACAACTCCCCTTTACGGAGCAGGAATATTATATATATTCCGGGCTCCCCTGTCTCCTTTTTCTTTCGGACCCGGATTTTTTATTTATTTTTCGGACAATTTGGATTTGTATAAAATTACCTTATTACCCGAATATTATATAAATAAAATTTTTTCCCTCGGGGCAAGTGTTGACATACTTACATTTTGGCAAAGGGAAAGGGACGGAAGGAATGTAAGAGCGGTCAATTATGCAATAACACCCTTTTTCTCATTTACAAAGAATTTCGGGAAATGGGAAATTTCTTTAAAAACCGGTTATTCACTTGCAAGAATAATGAGAAGATTTGCATTTGAAAAAATAGGAGGAGACACAATTGTTCTTTCGCCGGACCTCCTGTTCAAAGAGGTTGATCCAAAAGGTTTTAACATTGAACTTTTTTTAAGTTTTTATATAAAAAAACCTTAAAGGAGGTAAAATGAAAGATAATTTAAAAGAAGGATTAAATAAAATTTTATGGGCTGAAAAACAGATGCCTGTGTTGATTTCAATAAGAGAAAGATTCAAACATGAAAAAACCCTTGAAGGAGTGAAAATTTCCGCATGTCTTCATGTAACACCCGAAACGGCAAATCTTGTAATTACATTAAAAGAGGCAGGAGCAGAGGTTGCACTTTGTGCATCAAATCCTCTATCAACAAAGGATGATGTGGCAGAAGCACTGAGAAGTGAATTCGGAATAAAAGTGTATGCAAGGCACGGAGCCACAAAAGAAGAATATTACGGACATATAGAACAGGCTCTTTCAATTGAACCGGATATTACCTTAGATGATGGAGCCGACTTAACTGCTCACTTACATCAAAATATGGAAAAATGGGGTAAAAATGTTAAAGGAGGTACAGAAGAGACAACCACCGGGGTGATAAGATTAAGAAGCATGGCTAAAAATAAGGTGCTTAAATATCCTATCATTGCGGTGAATGATTCAAAAACTAAATACCTTTTTGATAATCGTTACGGCACGGGACAGAGTACGATTGACGGCATTCTCAGGGCCACGAATATTCTTATAGCGGGTAAAAACTTCGTTGTATGCGGATACGGATGGTGCGGAAGGGGTGTTGCAATGAGGGCAAGGGGTATGGGAGCAAAAGTTATTGTCACAGAAGTTGACCCTATAAAAGCACTTGAGGCAAAGATGGACGGATTTGATGTGATGAAAATAGAGGAAGCAGCAAAGATAGGAGATATTTTTGTTACAGTTACAGGAGACAAAAATGTAATTGATGTTCATCATATAGAAAAAATGAAAGACGGTGCCATACTTGCAAATTCAGGACATTTCAATGTGGAAATCAATATTGAGGGACTCAGGAAAATTTCAGAAAAATCAGAAAAAATAAGACCCAATGTTGAAAAATATGTTTTAAAAGATGGCAGGGAGATATTCTTACTTGCAGAGGGTCGTCTTGTAAATCTTGCTGCTGCAGAGGGTCATCCACCTGATGTAATGGATATGAGTTTTTCAAATCAGGCTCTTGCCTGTGAATATATAATAAAAAATCATGAAAAACTTGAAAAAAAGGTTTATACTCTTCCTTTTGAGATAGATGAACACATCGCAAAATTAAAATTAAAAACAATGGGTGTTGAAATAGATGAATTAACCGATGAACAGAGAAAATATCTTGAATCCTGGGAAGAAGGAACATAAACTTATATAAAAGGGTTCTATTCCCTTTTTAATCGGAGGTTTTTTCAATGGAGGATTTAAGTAAGACAAGACCCGAACCCGCTATTACCGAAATGCTTTAAGAGTGCTTGAAAAAAGATATCTTTTGAGAAATGAAAGAGGAGAAGTAATTGAAACTCCGAAGGAAATGTATGAAAGGGTTGCAAAGGCAATTGCAGGTGTTGATAAGGATTATCCGGTTTTTAAAGAAAAAGTTTCAGAAACAGAAGAAAAATTCTATTACATAATGTCCCAGGGATACTTTTTACCCAACTCCCCTACACTTATGAATGCAGGAACAAAAATGGGGCAGTTATCAGCATGTTTTGTTTTACCTGTAGAGGATTCAATGGAAGGTATTTTTGAGACTTTAAAGCATGCTGCAATTATCCATAAGACTGGTGGAGGCACCGGATTCTCTTTTTCCCGATTAAGACCAAAAGGTGATGTTGTGAGAACTACAGGACAGATTGCTTCAGGTCCTGTCTCATTCATGAAAGTTTTTGATGCAGCAACAGAAGCAGTAAAACAGGGAGGAAGAAGAAGGGGAGCAAATATGGGAATTTTAAAAATAAGTCACCCTGATATAGAAGAATTTATAACCTGTAAGGATGATGTTACACAGATTACGAATTTCAACATTTCGGTGGCTGTAACCGATGATTTCATTGAGGCACTCAAGAGAGGAGATAAGGAATATCCTTTAATAAATCCGAGAAACGGAGAGATAATGAAAAAAGTAAATCCCAGGGAACTGTGGGAAAAACTTGTTTTTCAGGCATGGAAAAACGGTGAACCGGGTGTTATTTTTATTGACAGAATAAACAAGACCCATACTTTAAAGGGAGCGGGAGAAATAGAGGCGACAAATCCGTGTGTCTCAGGAGATACCTGGATTATAACACCTGAAGGTCCTTATAAAGTAAAAGAAATTACGGGCAAATTTATAAAAATTGCTTTAAACGGCAAATTCTATAGCACAACAGAGGATGGATTTTTTAAGACCGGAGAGAAAGATGTTTTTAAAATAAAAACAAAAAAGGGATATGAAATAAAAGTTACAGGAGACCATCTTATAAGGACCGCGGAAAGAATTACAAGATATAAAACTTATGAAATATGGAAACCCGCGGGAAAACTCAAACCCGGAGATAAAATAGTTTTATCAAACAACAGAAAACTTTACTGGGAAGGTAAAGGAAGTTTTGAAGAAGGTTACCTTTTCGGACTCTTTATAGGAGATGGAACACTAAAGGAAGAGGCAGGAATTATCGGAGTATGGGGAGAAAGTGAAGGGGCTAAATCTGTTATGATGGAAGCAAAAAAAACTGCTCTTACTCTTCCTCATAGAAGAGATTTTAAAGGATTTATAAAAATATCTGATACCACCAAAGAGCACAGGTTAAAACTTGCATCTATAAGGAATTTAGCAAAAGAATACGGAATACTTCCCGGTAATAAAACCCTTACAGACGAAATCGAAAAAACGGGTTATGAATTTTACAGGGGATTCCTCAGAGGAATTTTTGATGCTGATGGCACTGTAATCGGGAATCTGAAAAAAGGAATATCCATAAGATTATGGCAAAATGACCTGAATACCTTAAAAATAATTCAGAGAATGCTTTTAAGAATGGGAATTGTGTCATCTATATATGAAAAAAGGAAAAAAGAAGGAAATAAATTTCTGCCTGACGGTAAAGGAGGTTATAAATTATATCATGTAAAAGAAGGACATGAACTTGTAATATCAAAAGATAACATAAAAGTATTTTTAGAAAAAATAGGATTTTCTGATGTTGAAAAAAGAGGGAAACTTGAAGCTCTTTTGGATTCTTACAAAAGAAACTTAAACAGGGAGAGATTCGTTGATTATGTGGAAAGAATAGAATATGCGGGGAAGGAGACGGTTTACGATGTTCAAATTCCCGGAATAAATGCCTTTGATGCAAACGGATTTTATGTTCATAACTGCGGAGAGAAGCCACTTTTACCCTATGAATCCTGCAATCTCGGTTCAATAAATGTTGCAAAATTTTATAAGGGGACCCCATGGTATCTTGAAAACAAAAGAACCGCTGTGTGGGAAGAGGTAAAAAACAGAATTGACTGGGAAAAAATGAAAGAAGTGGTGGAACTTGCTGTTCATTTCCTTGATAATGTCATAGACGCAAATGTTTATCCCCTGCCCGAAATAGAAAGAATGACAAAGTTAAACAGAAAGATAGGTTTAGGTGTAATGGGATTTGCAGACCTTTTATACATGCTGGGAATACCCTACTCTTCCCCTGATGCTTTAAAAGCAGCAGAAGAAATTATGAAATTCATTCAGGACAATGCTCACAGGAAATCAATGGAAATAGGAGAAATAAAAGGACCTTTCCCCAATATTGATAAAAGTATATTTAAGGGAACAAAAAGAAGAAACTCTGTTGTTACAACAATTGCTCCCACAGGAACAATTTCAATGATTGCTGATACATCTCCTGGAATTGAACCGAACTTTGCCCTTGTTTATGTTAAAAATGTAATGGGGGGTGAAAAATTATTATATGTTAACAAATATTTAAGACAGGCAGCAGAGGGACTCGGATTTTACTCAGAAGAATTGATGGAAGCCCTTTCAAAAATGCCCACAATTAAGAAAATTGACGAAATCCCGGAACATATAAGGAAAATATTTGATGTTACATTTGATGTTTCTCCTGAACAACATGTCCGAATGCAGGCAGCATTTCAGAGATATGTGGAGGATGCTGTTTCAAAGACAATAAACCTCCCTGAATCCGCAACGCCACAGGATATTGAAAAAGCATATCTTTTAGCCTATGACCTCGGATGTAAGGGAATAACCGTTTACAGATACGGCTCAAGACCCGGACAGGTCTATGATACAGCAAAAAAAGAGGAGGAAAAAAGACCGAAAAAATTAAAACCAAGACCAAGACCAAAGGTTGTATCAGGAAGAACCTACAAAATAAAATCCGAACTCGGAACCGTTTATATTACAATAAATGAAGACGAATACGGTCCTCATGAGGTATTCATTCAGCTGGGTAAAAGCGGAAGTTCTGCAAATGCATTAACAGAAGCAATAGGAAGATTGATTTCCCTTGCTTTAAGGTCAGGGATTGACCCAATGGAAATTGTTGACCAGTTAAAAGGAATAAGGTCAATGCCCACATGGGATGACGGAGAGGTAATTCTTTCCTGTCCTGATGGAATAGGAAAGGTTCTTGAAAAACATCTTAAAGGAGAACAGCTGGGTATATCTCCGGAGGATAAAAGAGAGAAGAAGGTAATCTATGAAGTTGAATATAAAAACCGCACTGACTCGGTGGGAGATATATGTCCTGAATGCGGTGGAGTGATGATTCATGCAGAGGATTGTTTAACCTGTCCTCATTGCGGATATTCAAAATGTGATTAATGAAGATAAAGTCGGAATATGAGACATTAAAAGATTTAACAAAACTTCTTAAAAACACGGGCACGGATTTTATTTTAACAGGTTCCTTTTTATTAACCTTTTATCAGATTCCGCGTGCCACACGTGATATTGATATTCTCATACCCCCGGATATTAAAAATACGGAAAAATTTATAAAAGAGATATCAAAAAAATTTATTACCCCACAGGATATAAAAAAAGCCCTGAAAGCAGGAACCCATTTTAATATAATAGACCCGCGGAATTTTTTGAAAATTGATTTTTTTATTATAGAAAAAGAAAAATTTAATGAATTAAAAAAGAGGGCAAATAGAGTGTCTTTAAAAGAATTTTACTTATTGATTCTTTCCCTTACGGATTTTATAATTTCAAAAATTGAATGGATTAAAAAAGGAGGCGGTGAGATTCATAAAGCGGATATAGTAAAATTAATAGAAACATTAAATAAAAAGGAAAAAAATAAACTATTCAAGGAACTGAAAGAGAAAGGATATTATGAAGAAATTAAAGAAATTCTCCGGTGATGCGGATAAGATTCTTTTAAAAATGTGGAAAAAATTAAAGGATGAAGAAAAGGTAAAATATTTTTTCTCTTACATGAATTTTCATAAAATGCTTTTATATGAATATATAAAATCGGAGAATCCCGGTAAAAACGAAAAGGAGTTAAAATATTTACTCTTTGAAGCACTTTACGGAAGGGATTTTACAAAAAAAGAAAAGGAGAAAATCAAAGAGATTATCTTAAAATAAAAAATGAAGGACAAATTCCCTTTTTTGATTGCAGATGAAAATTATATAAAAGAAGGAAAAACAACCGATATTTACTTTGTCAGAACAAAGAAAATCCTTGAAAAAAGAAATATAAAGAAAAAAGTATGGGCTGAATTCACAACTTCCTCCACCCTTTATCCTTATTTCGCCTTTGCAGGAATAAGGGAAACTGTAAAACTTCTTGAAGGAAAGAAAATAAACTTATGGGCTTTAAAGGAAGGGACAATTTTTCCTCCGGCGGATATAAACGGAGTTCTGATTCCTGTAATGGCGATAGAGGGTGAATATACAGAATTCTGTGAATATGAAACTCCTGTTCTGGGTTTCATCTGTCATGCCTCTGGAATCTTAACAAAAGCAATAAGGGTAAGAAAGGCGGCAGGAGACAAATTA
>JAJRUZ010000082.1 GCA_024277525.1 Caldifarciminota bacterium
CTATGGAAAAAACAAGCACAGAATCAGCCATTTTAATAGAACCTTATTTTTCAAAAATATTTGAATGGAGTTCCGATTTGAGAACCGTAACAATAAAGCCCTTAGACACATTAAAGGACCTCAGATATAATACAACTTACACAGTTATAATCTCAGAGACAGCAAAAGATACATTCGGGAATCAGATGGATTCAACTTGTGCACCCTACTCTTTCTCTTTCACGACTCAAAAGCCTGAGTTTGAACTGAGTGTTGTTCCACTTCAGGCAGATGTTCCCTACGGAGATACTGTTTATCATGTTGTCTCTATAACAAACTTAAATCCGAGAACAGAGAGATTCCAGGTTGAGTTTGTTCAAGAGATGATTTCAGAAGTTTTAGAATATAAACCACCTGCAAACACTTTATTGGAAATTCCGAAGCAATCAACAGACACATTAAGTTTAAAAGTTTATGACACGAGGAAAAAGGATACATGTGATGTAGAGGAAGTAGATGAATGGGATAGACTCATTTTAAATACAAAAGCATATATTCAAGATTATCAAGATTATTTCAAGGAACAAAGAATAGAGGATAAGCCTGCGCCTGATAATCCTCCTCAGGTATCTGCTAATTACCCAGAAGATGGAGACCAAAATGTTGAACCTCAATCTTATATTTTCATAAGTTTTACAAAACCCATGGATACAGCATCCGTTAACGATGCCATAAGTATTCTCCCGATAGACGGAGGATGGAGAGCATCCATTAAAAAGAGAAGATGGATAGGACTTCAAAATATAATGTTTGAAATTGATTCAATGGAATTTATGAAAAAGTATAAGGTTATTATAAGGGACCAGGCAAAAGACACATGTCAAATAGAACTTGACGGAGATGAAGACGGAAGAAGGGGAGGGGATTATGAATTTACTTTTAAAATAAGAAAGCCCTATTTTTCATTAAACGGACCGCAGAAAATCATTTTAAAACCAGGGGGAACAAAAACATATAAAATAAGGGTTAAAAATTATGAGAAATTTATCCTCAGAGATTCAATAGAGTTGAGAATAAAACATTCGGAATTGCCAGAAGAATGGGATGCAAAGTTTATTTACCCTGACCCGATAACAGGTATAATGATAGAAGATACAATCATAAAAATTGCAAATTTGAAAAGGAAAAGTGATACTAATATCACTTTGAAAGTTTCAAATCGTTCCTCTTGCGGAGGTGGACCACTCACAATTATCGGAAGATACGATGTCTATCCCGAAAATATAAACTTTATTGAAAAGAGATTAGATATTTCACTCTCTCCGAATATTAACAGTTGCGAAAATCCGTGTCAAGAGAATGACGATTGCAGGGAGCAAGACCCCACAGGACCTGATGAGAGTATTGTGGTTGTTCCAGAATATTTTAAATATCCATGGATTCAGGATTATAGGTCAGAGATAGGAATTATTGCAGGAGGAAGTGACGGAAGCATGGGACACCTCTTAGGGAGGTTTAATATAGGGACACAGTTTATGAGATGGGTTGATACATGCTTTGTTTTCTACGGATATTCGGATAAGATGTTTAAAGATATGAAAGTTTTAATAATCGCAACAAACGGGCTTAATCAATTTGTTGGAGATGAAATTTTTAAAGAAAAGATCAGAAAATTTGTATTAAACGGAGGAGTACTTATTGCTCTCACAGGGAAAAATTCATCAAACTTTGATGTTTTACCAGGAGAGATTTCCGGATACGGATGGGATGAGGATAGATTATGTTTTACAGAAGGAGCATATATTTCTGACTTGCATCCCGTTCTTTCTTCTCTTACAGAACCTACCGTTAACATTCACATGGACGGATATTTCTGGATTGTTCCGGAAGATGCAAAAGTTTTACTGAGAAGGACGGTGAACAGTATGCCTGGACTTGTAATTTATCCTTACGGAAAAGGATATGTAATTGCAACAACATTATATGCAGACTGGGCTTACAGAAGGATGCAGCACAGTAAAAAAGAGATAAGAATAGTGAGGGATATGATAAGATGGGCTTTGAATTATGATAATTTCTATGAATTTTATCAGGGTGATTTAATAAATATCAATGCAAAAGTTTATTATGATGTTTATCCATGGGAAGATACCGCGTATTATGCGGTTGTAAAAATCTTTTACCCCGGCGGAAGAAATGTTTTTTATCAAGATACAGTAGAAGTTGATTCAGTTGCACCCCTTGACAGCCTTGTTATTCCTGTTACAGGCTTGATAGCTCCCGAAACATTGGGGGTTTACCCTGTATATGTGGAACTTTTAAATAAAGATAAAGAACTTGTTTATAAAGATAAATCCGCCGGCGCTTTTTGTGTAAAGAGGGATATACCCGTAGGAAATTACAATGTAGGCGATTTTCAGACATGGTTCAGAATTGAGAGTCAAAAAAGGTCTTATCCGGGTGATACACTTTATTTTTATGTAAGAAATAATACACAGCAAGAATTTCAAGGAACGGTGGGTATTTGGAAATGGCATATAAGCGGACGTTTCAGAAAACCCCGAGAGCCTATTTTTACCCAAAATGTAAGTATTGAACCCGATAGTTTTACGGTTGTTAAGTATGTAATATCAACCGACATAAAGGGCTTGGGATTTCAATTTGAAGGAGGAGTTTGGAATTTGAATGACACCCCCCTTGTTTTTGAAAATGTCTTGAGTTGGAACGCAATAAGGGTAAATGTGTTTTCATTGAATCCTGGAATCACTGATTTTACCCTAAATAAAACTTTGTTCTATCCAGCAGATACATTAATTTTAAAAGGAATATTGTTTTCTCCCTTGGATACACTTTTAACTTTGGAGAGTAGGTTTTATCATAAGTTTTATTACGCCTACGGAGAGGAGCCGATTCTTATAAAAAAGAAAAAAATAAGAGTTTACAAAGATGTGCCTGTTCAATTCGCGGACACCGTTCTGATTTCAGAAGAATTCAAAAAAAGATATTATGTGGTTATAACCACTGCATACGATACTACGAGGAATTATAAAACAAATACAGTAAGAAAGAACTTCAGGGTTTATATTCCTAATATTTCAATATCATCAAACTTTACAGATTATTTATCCGGAATTGATTCAGTTAATATTCCTGTTTATGTTAAGGTTGAGCCTCCTGAAGGGAAATTGCCGAATGTCAAGATTAAAAGCATTTTGAGAAAAAAACGTTGGACACCAGAGGAAGAAGTATTACAAAGTGATAGTATAATAATTCCTTTATTTACAGGAGATAGCACATTTTACTTCAAGATTCTTCCGATAGAAAAGATTCCCTCTCCCGATCTCTCTTTATCCTTGGAGTTCAAAGTTTCCTCCCCCTATCATAATCCGAAAAGAATTTCTAAGTTTTATCCGAATTACATCGGGTTGAATGCTTCTTTACCTTACGGTGCGGTATATAAGCAATACGATACCGTGCTTGTAAATATGAGTATCAAGAACAAAGGTAAGGTGGAATACAAATTAAAAGCATTTTTGAATTCGGAAATTTACAGCGATACAACAGATGTATTTATTTTTGACCTTCAAAAAGATACAAGTTTTTCATGGTTAATTCCTTTAAATGTTGATACACCCTGTGAATTTGAAGTGAAAGTAGGAGTTTTGAATGCACTGGCTGATACACAAACATTTTATAAATCCCTTTATATAAAAGTTCCGCCAGCAAAGTTGGAATTTGCTGTTGAAGATAAAACCTATAACCCCTACGACACCCTCAAAATTTTATTCTGGAACTCAGGAGGCGTGAGTAAAAAATGGGTGATTGATAGCATAACTTTATTTAACGGGCTCTCTAAATATGTCTTAAAAACAGACAGTTTTACACTTAAACCGGATGAAGTGTATGAATATAAAGATATAATTCCGCTTGCAAAATCAGGGCATTATTCTCTTTGTATAAAATTTAAAGAAGAAGACACCATATATAAAAGCATCAGAATAAAAGGTATTGAAGGAAAGTTGGCGGTTGAGCCTCTAAAAGAAGTGTTTTTGAAAAATGAAAATGTTGATATAAATGCAAAGTTTGAAAATAAAGATTATGAATTTGAAGGCTCACTTAATGTTGCAATTTATCCTTATGGAACTTATATAGACAGCTTCATATTTACACCTCTCGGAGCAGGAAAACTCGGATTGGAAGTTGTGGATAATAAACTTGTAATTTCTGATGTTGAATCATATATGTGGCTTTTCGGGGTCAGGTTTTATATCGGAACTTTAAATAATTCAAAAGAATTCAGCAAATACTCAAAGTTTGAATTTTTGAAATTGTTGAAGGATAAGATGAAAAAACAGAAAATACATAAGAACTTGATGAACACGACATATAATGATTTTGAAACATGCCTGAAAGATAATAAGAGTTTTTATATTTTGTTTGAATCTGATACATCAATTTTATGCATGTTTGATGAAGAGACAAAAAGTTTGAATTTCCTGAAAAAGTTTACAATAATAAAGAATGCAGGAGACATGGTTTACGACGGAAGATATATCTATATTACGGAAAAAACCAAGGGCAGAGTATTTGTAATCTCAGGAAGTAATTATGAAGTTTTATCAGAATGGGATAATATAAATGAACCTTACGGAATATTCTATAATTCAGGACTTATCTATGTTGTTGAAAGAGGTAATTCACAGGTGGTTGTATTTAATCAAAGGGGCGAAAAAGTTGATAGTTTCGGTAAAGGTATTCTTACATCTCCTGTTGATATATGCATCGGAAAAAACGGAAATATCTTTGTCTCCGATAATATACTGAATAAAATACTCGTATTTTCTCCTTCTTATGCTTTAATTGATACACTCGGAAACGGACCTTTTACACATATACTAACAGATACCTTTGGCTTTTTATACGCTTACAGGGAGGACCTTTTAAAGTATGTTAAGTTTGACCCTGAAAATAAAGAGATTATCCCTATAAAATACTGGTGGTGGGGAGGAGGGATATTAAAAAGAATTGTGAACCAAGATAATGATATTTATGAAATTGTATTCTCGGCTCCTCCTTTACGAAACTGGTTGAGGATTAAAAAAATAAGACCTGTCGGAGTAATGTACGGTCTTGCTTACTTTGACGAATTTCTCTTTCCGGAATTTATAAGATTCGCAGATTATAAGACTTATGATAATGAAAATCAAGGGAAAATTACTTATAAATTCAGATATTCCTTATATATACCCTATTTTGCGGAAAATACAGCAGAATTTGAAAAGTTTTATCCATTGGATTCCCTTTTAATTATTGCTCCACCGGATTCTCCATTTATGCTGTTTCAAGTTAATGCAAAACTTGAAAGAAGCAACAGAAAGTATGCTTCCCCCGAATTCATTAAAGCAAAGTTTAACTATTTTGCATACGGAGTTCTCTCTGCTATAAAAGAAACAACTATTACAAATATAAATTTTGCAGAAAATTCAACCTTTGATACCCTATTTTCATTTGATTCTACTTTGTTTTATGAAACAAAATATACATGTAAAGGTAAGATAATCGTTGATAGTGTTCCTATGTTTCAAGATGTTTCGTTTTTTAATGTCACAAAAAGGGGATTTTCAACTTTTATGTTCCTTGATAAAGAATTCTATTATCCGGGCGAGAAGGCAGAATTAAAACTTATTTTGATTAATCACTCTGATTCTGTTTACAGAAATGTTAAAACAGAAATATATATGAATGATTCTTTATGGACAGACGCCCTTTTTGCTCAAATTGATTCATTTACATCAGAAACCCTGAGATTTTATCTTAACTCCCCTTATTCAAAAACAAGTATTAAATCCTTGACTTACGGAGATAATCTTGATACTTTGACAAAATATATCCTGCTTGATGTTATAATTCCTCATGTACAAATTACAGAATTTTATGCACCTGATACGGTTTTAACCGATAGTTTTGAAATAAGAGTGAGCGTTTTAAATGATACGAATATCTCTTTTCCTGTAATTGCAAAGGCTGTTTTTGAAAATGAAATTAAAAAAGATAGCACATTTTTAGAACCATCGGAAGAGAAATTGTTTAAATTCAAATTTATTAAGAAATCAAAAGGAATTGACACACTTTTTGTTTTTGTGATTAATCCGGGTTATACGGACACAATTAAGAAAGGAATTTTGTTCGGAATTGACGGTGAAATATCTTTAAATGATACATTCAATCTTGCTGATACCTTGGTATTACTGCCTTACAAGATTTTAAATAAAGGTTTTTATGACGCGAAGTTTGTTTTAAAATCAAAAATTTATAATACGGAAAATGAACTTGTAGATAGTATAATTAAAGAGAATTTTGTTAAAAAATCCGATACCTTAATTGATAATATTGATATTCGGTTGATTTACGGAAATTATATTGCAAAATTTTATCTTTATGCCGAAGATTCTGATATTTTGGTTGATTCTTCCATCTCTTTTATAAGAATAACCCTGCCCCTTAGTATAAGCATTGATTCCCTTTTCCTTTATCCTATTGCTGACACACTCGGAGCAAAAGTTTTTGCTGTTATAAGTAATAATTCTTCTTTGCCATTCTCAGGCGAGATTTCCCTTGAATCCGATTTTTATTTTGAAGAAAAGACAGTTGATATACAAGGACTTGATACTGATACATTTCTGTTTTATATCCCGAACTTTCCTGATGAAGGTGAGTATGAATTCTATTTGAAGATTTCGCAAGGAGGGAATCCTTTATTTATAGAAGCTAAGGAGTTTTATTTTAAACCTTTATATGAGATTAACTTTGCTTCAAGTGTTTCGGCTGAACCAGGTGATACGGTCGCACTTGTCTTTGATCTCAAAAATAAGGGAACATCAATCGGATACGATACACTGTTTTTAAACCGGGGAGATTTTGAAGATTTCAGAAGTTATACATTGATACCGGGAGTAGAAATATTTGATACATTTATTGTCCCGATACCTTTTGATATGCCAGACGGAATTGAATATTTGGTATTAAGAATAGGAAATGTCCAAAAAGTATGTTCTTTAAAGATAAAAGGATTTGATGTTAAATATTATGTAAGTCTTGATAAACCGTATTATTCGGTAGGAGATACGGGAGAGATGCGAATTAATCTTATGTCTTTTAATGATAAGAATTTCTTTTCATTGATAGAGATTCTTGATGATGGAAAAAGGAGTGATACTCTTATTTATCTTTCAGGGACAAAGGATAGGGTTAATCTTATAAATAAAGGAGATGATATTGAACTTGAAAGGATTAATGGTCTTTATTCTGAATCAGGAATATATGTAAGTCCTGTTATTTTAAGTTCTTATTTTGACTCTTTAAAAGTTTTAATAGGTTCTTATGTTCCTGATTTGACAGATATTGAAATTTTTGTAAGGGCAGGAGATTCTTTAAGGGGTAAGTTTACAAAATGGAAAAAACCCGATATAAACGGAATTGTTAATGTTAAAGGAAAGCTTGTTCAGTTTAAAACCGTGCTTAAAACAGAAGATAATTCTATAAGTCCTGTTCTTAAAAATTTACATTTTATCTTTTATTCAAAAACAGAAATAAGTGATACAGTTATAGAGTTTTTTGATGACCCTGTCAAAAGCATAATTTACAGATTTAAGGTTGATACATTCTTTTATAAAGAAATTTTTTACGGAATTAATCATGAATCAGGAAGGGGAATTGTATGGGGAACAAGAAAGATTTATGTATCAGGAGAAAATGTTGCAGTATGGCCTGATACAGTGAGATATAAAGCAGGAGATACTGTAAGAATTTATGTAAAACCCGATTACCCGGGGAACTTCACTTACAGCCTTGTTATTCCTCCTTATTTTGCATTCAAAGACAGTGCTTTTGTTGATACTGCTTTAAATTTAATAAAAATTCCCTTAGGTTCCGAGATTTTAAGTAATACTTATTTTATTGATTATTTGTTTAAAAGTGATACTGTCCAAGAACAAGGAAAGACACCGATTGAGATATACGGTTATCAAGTGGGTGTTCTTGAATTGGATTTGAATGAAGAGAAATATGAACCCGGTGATTCTTTTGATATTAAATTCAGGATTCTATGTTATCATCTTCCTGTAAATAATTTTGAAATAAGAGGATTTATAGAAAAAGATACTTTGAGTTATGAGATTTTTGATAGTTTAATGAGTCTTGATTCAGGAACTGTTTTTATTAATTTAAAAGGAAAGGTGCCGGATTTTGAAACAAGAGGAAAGGCAAAGTTTATTTATAGATTATCAAGAAGGATAAATGATACACTTGAACTCTATCTTGCAGGCGGGGAAAGGATAATTGAGATTTATGTGCCTGATACAACACCTCCTGATGTTGTTCTTGATTACAAGTCACCTGATACATACAATTCTGATGTGCCTTTTGTTTTGAAATTCGTTGTAAAGGATGAGACAGAAATTGAAGGTGCTTTGAAGTATTTGTCAGATAATACCTGGAAAACAGCAGAAACAGAAATTAAAGGAGATACATTCATATTCATAATTCCTCCTCATCCTCAGGGAACGGAAATACCCGCTTATGCCGAATTTGAAGATGAGGAAGGAAATGTAAGGAGATTCCCTGAAACAGGTTATATTTATTTCAATGTCTTTTTACCTCTTTGTCCTACTGACCTTGTTGCAAATAATATAAAAGAAGAAAATAAGGTTTATTTAAAATGGTCTGCTCCTGCAGAAGAACTCATTTATGATAACGGCTTGCCGAATTATTCTTTGATTTTACCTCAAAATAATGAAATTGCGGTTCTTTTTAAACCGAATCATATTCCTGCAAGGATTTTAAACTGTATTTTATATGTGAGAAAACTTTATGATGAACCCGAGACGCTCGGAGTAAGACTATTTAATGTAAATGAAAATGGTCTTCCTGATAGTGCAATAAGCGAAGAACAGTACATTGTTATTGATAGTTCAGGATGGATTGAATTTGATTTACCGAAGGACTCTTTGCCAGAAGAAGGGATTTTTGTTGTTTTCAGGAATGTTTACGGACCACTCTTTTATACCGACGGAAACCCGGGGGTTCATACATTTATTAAAGGAACAACCGGATGGAGAAATTCCGATGTCCTCGGTAATCTCCTTTGCAGAATGCGGGTTGAATACGGTAATTTCGGACCGCACATAACATCTGTTCTTTCTTATTACAGAATTCACAGAATTCAAAATGATACGATTAGAACTATATTCGGTCCGATAAGAAGACTTGAATTTTCCGATACAACAATTGAAAGTGAAAATATATACAGATATTGGGTTGAAGCAGTTTATACAGAACCCGAGCAAAGTGTAAATTCTGAGAGCATTGTTGATACCGTTGATTTCACTCCTCCGTCATTCGGAATCCCTGAGATAGAAGTTAAAGATACACTCGTTATCATAAGACAAAAGATCAAAGATAAGTTCGGGGTTAAATATGATAGTCTTTATTATAGATTTGACACACAGGACAGTTTTTATTGTAAAATAAGTGATGAGATAATAGAAGATAGTATATTTGTTTATAGAGTCAAAATACAAGGCGGTATTTTGTATTTTTATTTAAAGGCTTATGACAGATTTTTAAATGTCTCAAGATATCCTGATACAGGCTATGTTGAATATGAAATAGGACTATGTGGTGTTATTGAAAGGGATACGGTATTTTCGGATGAATTAAGGATAATAGGCGATGTTATTATTCCTGATAGTGTAAATGTTAAGATTTTAAAAGGAACAAAGATTTATGTGTCCGATAGGGATAATTTAAAAAACGGCATTGATACAAATCATGTTGAAATTATAGTTTATGGAAATCTTGATATACAAGGTGAAGAAAATGAAAAGGTAATTTTTGAAGTTTTGAGGCAGGGTGAATGGTATGGAATAAGATTTTGCGAAAACGGAAAAGGGAATTTGAAATACGGCGTTATAAAAAACGCGATAAAGGGTGTATCTTGTGCAGGTGATACGGTTTATTTGATTCTTAACGATATTGTAAGTAATAAAACAGGAATTTTACTTGAAAAAGGCTATAATTTTGTATATGCAAATAAGATTCGAGATAATAAAGCAGGTATTGAAAGTAAAATGATAGAAGGTTTTTCTGTTTTAAGTTATAATTTTATAATAAATAACCAGCGAGCAGGGGTTATTATAGAAGAAAAGAATCTTATCACACTCGGAAATGTATGGAATAGTGATACTCTTGATGACGGCGCGAATAGAATTTATGATAATACCGAATATGATATTATGAATTTGACTCCGTATAAGATATATGCCCAAGGGAATTTCTGGAAAACCATGGATGTAACAGAAATTGATAAAAGGATTTATGATGATGAGGAGGATGAATCAAAAGGAGAAGTTGATTTTGAAAGGTTTTATATATGGGGTAAGATTGATAAGAAAATAAAATGGAACGGAATTATAAGTATCGGAGGGGATTTGATTATAACAAAAAAAGGAAAAGTTGATATTTTAAAGGGAACAAAGATAAGATTTTTAAAGAACCATGATATGACAAAATCTGGTAGGGATACATCTTTATGTGAATTTGTTGTTTACGGAAAGTTGAAACTCAAATGCGAAGACGGAGAAAATGCAGTCTTTATTTCCGATTGGCTGCTAAAGGGTAAAGGTGATTGGTACGGAATTGTTTTTGAAAAAACAAAGGATAAAAGAAAAGCAAAATCTAAGGATTTTGAAATAAATACTTTGTATGAAAAATGTGATGAAAGGGAATATGAATTAAAAGGACTTGTGATTAAACATGCATATAAGGGAATATCTGCAAATCAAAGGAAGATAAATTTGAAGAATTCGACAATAGAGAAATGTGTCTATGGAATTGTGATTGATACAGGAAGGTTTGAGTTCAAGAACTCTATTGTCTCACTTTGTGATACAGGAATTGTTTTGAAAGGTGCTCTGAAATCTAATATAAAAAGAAGCGAAATTAAAGAGAATATGATAGGAATATTATGCACAGGAGAATCAGAACCGAATATTGATAGGTCCTATATTATGAATAATGTAATAGGAATATATGTGGATGAGAGAGCAAGACCGAAACTTAAAAACGGACATAATTATATCTGCTTTAATTCTGAATTTAATCTTTACAATAATACAATTTTTGATATAGATGCTAAAAAGAACTGGTGGGGAACAACAAATACAGATACTATTTCACTTTATATATACGATTTTTACGATGATTCTACAAAAGGAGTTGTATATTTTGAACCGATATGGGTTCCTAAGGTTGTTTGTGCAAGCGGTGTTCAGTCAGATAGATTTACTGAATTTGTTAAAGATAAAATTGAAATAGTTCCTCTTACATCTCAAAAGATTGAAATTAAAATCTATGTGAGCAAAAAGATAAATTTCAGACTTAAAATTTTTGATATTTCAGGAAGAAAAATTAAAGAAATAAAAATGCACCTTATGAAAGGTTCTCATGATTTTGAAATTGAAAATATAAGAAAAGGCGTATATTTTATAGAAGTTTATATAGACGAAAAAAGAAGGGTTTTTAAAATTATGAAGATTTAAATTATACGATTTGTGATTTGGAGATTTTTTAATCGCGGTTAAGAAACCGCTCTACAGAAAAAAGGAAATCACAACCGCAAATTTTTTCTTTTTTGTATCACTTCTTGAAATATTGAAAATAAATGCAATAAATCGCATCACCATATTCCATACACCGATGCATAATCCTATTTTCTTCAGATATTTCCCTATTTCGGGGTTTGCTCCCTATTTCGGGATTTATTTTTTAAAATTGACTTTGTTTTTTCCCATAATTTATCCATCTGTTCTATATCTAAATCATAAAAATTTTTGCCTTCCTTTTCCGAAAGCAAAAGCATATTATTGAATCTCTCTATAAATTTTTTATTAACCTTATGCAAAGCAATCTCTGCTGATATTCCGAGATGCCGACCTATATTTGTTAACACAAATAAAATATCACCGAGTTCTTCCTCTATTTCTTCTTTATTCTTAGTTTTTACTGCCTCTTTAAATTCATTAATCTCTTCCTTTAATTTCTCAATTACTCCTTCAACATTCTCCCAATCAAATCCCATCCTTCCCGCTCTTTTTGAGAGTTTTTCAGCCATTAAAAGAGCAGGAAACTCCTTTTCATCATCCTCTAAGCCCTTTTTGTTTTTTTCCTTTTCCCACTTTTTCAAAAATTCCTTTTCGGATAATTTTTCTTCCTCAAAAACATGCGGATGTTTTTCAATCATTTTTTTAACCACATTTTCGATTATTTCCTCTTTTTTTGAGATGTCTTCCTTTTCAATAACATCCAGCATCATGAAGAGTGTAAGAATAAGGTCTCCCATTTCTTCCTTTATCTTCTCCTTATTTTTAAAACTTATAGCATTTATAACTTCATAACATTCTTCAAGTAATTCCCTTCTGTAAGTGAATAAATTCTGCCTTTTATCCCACGGACAGTTTTCTCTCAAAATTTTAACAAGTAATTCAAGTTTTCTTATTGAATCTTTTTCTTTTAAAATCATGTCTTTAAATGTTCTCCCTTTCATTCTCCCACTGCTATTTTGGCTGTAATCTTCCTTTCTTTTCCTTTCCTTTTCCCCTTTAAAAGTAAAAAATAAACCCCATTTGAAACTCTATTTCCGTAAAAATCCCTTAAATTCCATGTTATTTTATGTTTGCCTTTTATACTTACAGGAAAACCCTGATCATCAGTTTTAAATTCCTTTATTAATCTTCCGGAAATTGTGTATATTTTAATTTCCATTGCTTCTGCCTCTTTTGTTAATTCATAAAAAATAGTTGTCTTTCCCTCTTTTGCAGGATTCGGATAATTACCGTAATATAAAATATTAAAAGGAACCAAAACAAAAAGTTCAAATTCTCTTTCGGTTTTATTTCCCATTGCATCATACGCTGATATTTTAAGTGTATAATTTCCTTCCTTTAAATTCTTTTTCTTTAATCTTATTATAACACTTTTTTCTTTTCTTATCATTGAATTCTCATAATCATATTTTTCTCCGTTTATTTTTATTTCCGGTTTTTTGAATAATAGATCAATCCCTGAACTATCTCTTAATAAGATTTTCAAATCAAGTTTCTTGCCCGTTCTTATTACATTTCCTTCAATTTTTTTATTTTTTGAATATACTTCAATTTGTGGACCGACAGAATCCGAGATGTTGAATAAAGCAATTTCCCCCTCTTTCGCTAAATAAAATTTAATTTCTTTATTAAGAGAATCCCATTCATAATCAATTTTATGCCATAAGGAATCGATCCCGGTTTTTAATAATATATCTTTCTTTTCATTAATATTCTGTATTTTGAACAATGCAATTGTGTCATTCTTTTTATTTTCTTTTATTGCTTCCAAAATAAAAGTAGAATCTTTTAACATTTTATTTTTTTTCTTTTTGATATAAAAAATTGAAAGATCTTTTGAAGGGTAGAAATTTGTCTCAACTTTGTATGACTTAAAATTGAACTCTGCTTTAAAACCGTTTGTATCTATATAAAAATAAGGATTGAATATTACACCCGAGTCCGCATTATTTTCTACATCCTCCTGTTCCTCAACCCTGTTATCTAAGTCAAGTATTATTTTATATTTGTAATAAGTAGTGCAGGGAAGGGGAATACTTAATATTCTTGTGTCATGCCGTTTTAATGAATTAACAGTGAGGGTATCTCTTTCAAGTAATTTACATGAGGGTGTTTCTATTCTATAGAAAACAAGAAAATCTCCGGTCTCTCTTCCTCCTAAGTTGGTATAAGGAAAATTTATCCGGGGCATGGTTTCGGATGGTGTTATATTTATTAGTTTCTTTGAAAGAGCAATATCCGGTTTTCCGGGTTTTTTTATCCTGAATGTATCGGTATAATAAGTATTGTAAGAGGTATCTACTACAACAAATGTGTAATAAAAATATTTATAATAAAGCGGGGGTAAAGTAGTATCGGTTTTAAAAAATCCATCAGGAAGTGCTGACATGGGAACCATCTGTAAAGTTTCTGGTTCTATTGAGTCAGTCTCAGAATACCATAATTCACAAGATATAACTGGATTTTTAAGAGAGATTTTTGCAAAAAGCCTGAATGTGTCTTCACTAAAAATATCAGGAATAAAGTAAATGCTATCAACATTTGCTAAGGAAATAGAAAAATTACCGGAACCTATAATTTCTTTAAAGGGCGATTCACGGTAAGCATAAAGGTTAACATTTACTTTTGCTCTTTCTAATGTATCCGGAACTTTTATTTTTATGCTCAAATTCCCATTGTCAAAATTTTTTAAATATAAATCTCTTGCTATTATTGTGTCATTCATATTTTTATAGATTACTTCCCATATGGATATCCCGTGTGATAAAGGAGGAGATGGCACAAAAAGTTCAATGCTATCACCTGGTAATACCGAAGATGGAGAAGATAATACTTTAACATTTTCCAGAAAAGGCAATTCCAATAAAGGATCCCCCAACAAACTTGATGTTTTTATGGTTGTGGAAGTGAATCTATCCCTTATATTATGTCGTGAAAGAATATACATTCTTGAAAATAAAATAAGGTCTCCTATTTTTAAAATGCTATCTCTCAGATACCCTATAAATATTGATTTTGAATAGTCGGTACTTATATCAATGTTTACATTAGCCGGAGCTTTACCGCTTCCCGCAAGTGATATTGTTGCAATTGCTCCCCTTTTCGGAATTAACAAAGCCTCCTCCCCAAAAGCTCTGGCGTCAGATCTCCCGAATTCTCCCGTCCAGCAAGAGAAAGCTGTAAAGAAAAAGTATTTATCATAATTTTTTATTTCCCATAAATCTTCCTGTCTGAAGACTGCTTTTGCCCACAGGGAGTGATGCCCTCCGTGCCCTATGAAGTTAAAAATTGCGGCTCCGTCGCTCATATACCTTATTAAATTTTCCGAAGTTTCACTCTCATCCGGTTCTACATAAGTCATACCCGGTTTTAAAAAAGAAATTAGCATGTTATTAGTTTTTCTATATATGCTCCCCGGCTCATTTTTCATCTCCGTGCCCAAGATAAAGTGTCTTCTCCATATACCGGGATTTTTGTTTGCGTATCTTTTAATTTTTTCAAATATTATTTTACATTCGATAAGACTCTGTACAGGAATCCTGCTTACTACAACATCCGGAAAAGGGTCTTCTCCCACAATGGTTGAATAATAAAAATCCGAAGAGAAAAAACCGGTAAATATGGAATCCGTTTCAAATTGAATAAAAGTAGATGGTTGATAAAATATAGGAATGTAATCCTTCATTTCCCCTCCCTTTATATCTCTCGGATCCTTACTTGCGTCCCCGAGTAAAATTACATAATTAAATTTAGGTTTTTTGTTCATCCAGAAGTATTTTAAAAATTTTCTTATTGCATGCGGATCTTTAATACCGCAATTAAATTGAACATAAATATCTTTAACAGAAAATGTTTTAACCGAATAATTACCCCCTTCGGCTGATGAATGGAATATTCGAAGCGAATCGGCATATTGCTTGAATTTGGGATGATAAATTATTAAAACCTGCGTCCCGGCTTCTTCTTTTATATCCTTTTCTTTTTTATATAAAACAATTGAATCGGGAAAATTTATTTTATCAGTTACATAATACTCGGAGGGCAGATTTTCATTTATCTTTGCCTTTAAACCGTATAAAATCTTACCTCCTTCTAAATATGTAAATGTTTCAAAATTTTTATATACCTTTTTGTTGATATTAATAAGAAATTTCGGTTTATCCGTAAATCCCTTTATTTCAACATTTCCATCAATCCCATCAAATTTAAATTTAAGCGAATTTTTACCTTTTGCATCTAAGTAAAAATTTCCCTCCACCTCAACCCAGTTTAAATAGTTCGGAAAAATCTCTTTTTCTTCAATTATTAACAAAGAATCCTGATTAAGAATATTACCCGGGATAAAAAATTCAATAATTTGCGGATACAATGAAGAATAAATGAAACTGTCAATAAAAACATTTCCCCATTTTATAAAAATTTTGTGATTATAAGAACCCGCTCCAATCTCACCGGTATCAAAATATATATTAAATTTGTAATTTTCCGAATCTACTGCAACCGGCAAATTAATTTTTAAGGTCTCTTCCTTGTCTTGTTCAAGTAATTTCCAGAACCAAATATCCTGAGTATCGGAATGCGAAGGGTCTAAATCAGCAAAAATTCTCTCTTCTTCAAAATGAAGGTTAAAATGGGCAGTATTTAAAAAATCAGAATTTTGCTCCGGTTTAACATCTTCCTCCGGTAATTCAATGGTTAACTTTCTGTTAAAAAATAAAACATATACATTTTCAAAAGAATATAAATGATAATATGAACCGTTTCCGTGCAATCTTTCCGCATAGAATATTATTTCATCGTTGATATCAAATTTTCCATCCTCCATTCCTTTCAAAATAACCGGTATTTTGCCTTTATTACTTATTATCGTAATTTTTGCGGGGTCAATTGTGTCAAGATTTACCCCCTTCATTCTGAGTAAATATCCGGGTATTGAATATAATCCTTCTTCTTTTGTATAAATCAGTATAACTTTATCCGGGAAATTATAAGGGGTATCGGGATAAAAAGTACTGTAACTTTGGAGTGTAAGAGCATTTTCCAAATCGCCGGGATTTTCCACTATTTTGCTTAAAATTCTTAAATAAAAATCTTTATATTTCCGCTTCGGGGTATAAAATTTGGGTAAATTACCTTTATATTCGGCTATAGCAACCTCATAAGGTCCGAAATATCCCTGTTTTATAATGTTTATTTTATTTTTAATATTTTCACTTAAAACAAAAAGACCGATTTTTGAAAAAATTAATAAATAAAAAGCCATTTTCCTTTAATACTTTTCTTTTTGTTTATATAAATATATACACCTTTGGTAAATTTTTCCGACAGAATCCTTCTTCCCGCAATGTTAAAAATTTTTAAATTTTTCCTCTCCCTGGGTAGAAAGAAAACATTGATTTTACTCTCTTTGTTTCTTTTTAAAAGCGGAACAGGTTTTTTCTTATAATAAATATGCGGAAAAACGTTGGTCCCTTCCGTATAATGTCTTCTATCACTTTCAAAAAATAAATAAAGATATCCATCCGATAAAATAACCGGAATGGGTTTGGAATTTTTACCTATGGAATTCACGAGTATTTCTTCTGATAATATCATATCTTTATATTTTACAAGCCAAATTTGGGTATTTATATTATTTCCCCTTTCGTAGAAAATATAAAGGGTATCTAAAATAAAAACCGAAGAAGCATTTTTTATAAATAAACCGTTCCCGTTATCTATTTCCGTTTTATCAATTTCATTCAACTCATAGTCAAATTTTTTTAAAGATAGGGTATCCTGATTGATGCAGAGCAGATATAATACTCCGTTTTTGAAATTGACACTGTAATCTTCTCCGTAAGCAAGAAAGAATGGTTCCGAAAATTTTTTTCCGTCAAATTTTCTAACCATTATTTTATTTTTGTCACGCACCTCCGTATAAAAAATGAGTTTTTCATTATTATCAAGTGTTACAATTAAAGGATTTTCTGCAATCTCATTTGTATCCGTTACTCTTTTGTTATACCAATTACCGAAGTTATCCCTTTCTGCAAGATAGATACTTTCTTCACTTACTTTTATTTTCCAATATACTACATATATTCTATTATCCTTATCACATGTGGCACTCGGAAATAAGTCAAAGGAGTTTATATCATCAGACACATTTTCAATCTGAGGAAAATTTAGATAGGAGCCTACAGAATAAGAATAAAATATATCTGTTTGCCAGTAAAACCGTCTATCTTCTGCTATGTTTCTCTCTGAATTCCAGAAAATATGAACTTTAAAATCATAGGAGGAATCAATAATAAGTACGGGTGAACCGTCAAATACGGGACCCGAAAAAGGAGGGTCTTCAAAGAGGTCTATCGGTTTTTCTACAAAGGAAGTTGTAGGGCTTCTTAACATATAGTAAATTTGAGAATTTTTAAAAGACGGATAACCGGTAAATACAATAAATGTCCATCCATCTTTATCGGCTATACTTTTCTGTTTTACATCGGTCAAGAAATAATGCCCTATTACATTCTGGGCATACAAAAGGGAATCAGGAGAAAAGATTGCAAAAATTAAAAAAATCACGGCTTTAATTTTAAAGTTATGGATTGAATTCTTCCGAGTTCATGTTTTCTGAAGGAATAATAGACTTCAAACTTTTCAAAATTGAATCCTACTCCGAATCTGGGTTCCTGCTTCCAGCCTATTAAAAGGGAAAAATATTTAAAGAAATTCATCTCTAATCCTGTAGAATAGAAAGGTTCTACATCATATCCTGCTTTTGCAGTAACAAGCACATAAAATTTCTTAAAAAAATATTTTTTAACATTTAAAAAGAAATTTATTTTTCTTGCCTCTTCATCTTTTTTTCCGGAACTCCAGGTTATTTTTGAGCCGAAAGGATTCAATAGGGAAAAACCCGTGAAAAACATATAAGATTTTATCTTAAATCCTCTCTTATAACCTATGTCAAAGCCTATTCCCTTACCTTTCAAGTCTTTTAATCTTTTATTTATTATTTTTATTTGAAAAGTTAAAGGAATTTTTTTATGTTTTATAGGGAGAATGAATGCCTCTTCAAATTCGCTGAAATAACCCAGATTATCCTTGGGAATTGTATCATTTTCAGGAAGCTCCGGATATTCAGGAATTTCTCCTACCTCTGCTCTTACCCATAAAAATCCGAAATTTAAATTTTTGAAAGGATAAGAAAATCCTATTAAATAATAACGGGCAAGTGAGGCAAAATCTTGGGTTCCAAAAGAAAAAACATGCCTTCCTGGTAAAGAGGAAGGGTTCACTGTTATCATATTTAAATTATCCTTTGAAATATCCGAAAAACCCAAGCAAATCTCCCTTGCGTCCGGTATCTCCCTCAAAAATTCTAAGGAATAAACATTGAAAATTATTATTAAAAAAAACATAATATATTATAATTGAAAAAGAAATTTAATTGCATATAAAATTAATAATTCAAAATGAAAAAATTTTTCTCTTATTTCCTTACCGAATATAAATTTACAGGATTTACGCAAGTTTTTTTGCTTTCACTTTTAGTAGGTCTTGTTGCAGGACTGGGTGCCATTACCTTTGATTTCCTTTATAAAATTGTGAAAGTTTTTTTTCTTGAGAATCTGTTATCTTTGAAACTACCCGAGCCTACAGGAGAAGGAGAAAGTGTATTTTCAATTAACTATAATAAAATATTTTTTTTACCTTTAATTACAGGGTTCGGAGGACTCGTCTCCGGTCTTTTAACCCAATTCTTTGCCCCTGAAGCAGAGGGACACGGTACGGATAGCGCAATTGAGGCTTATCATTTTAAAAGGGGAATTATAAGAAAAAGGGTTCCGATAATAAAACTTATTGCTTCTTCTTTTATAATAGGCACAGGTGGTTCAGCCGGAAGGGAAGGACCCATAGCTCAAATCGGTGCCGGTTTCGGCTCCTTTATTTCCGATATATTAAAATTGAAAGTAAAAGTAAGAAGAATTTTACTTGTCACAGGGGTCGGAGCAGGGATAGGGAGCATATTCAGGGCTCCTTTCGGTGGTGCCCTTTTTGCAACAGAAGTTCTTTATAAGGAAATGGATATGGAATTTGAAGCAATCATAGCATCAATTATGGGAGCAATCATAGGGTATTCCATATTCGGCTTAACACATTCCTTTAAACCTATTTTTTCTGTACCTGCCTATAATTTTGAAAACCCTTTTATTCTTATACCTTTTGCATTTTTAGGTATATTTCTCGGTCTTCTGGCACCTTTTTATGTTAGGACATTTTATAAAACAAGGGATTTTTTTAAAAACTTAAATATACCGTTTTTTTTAAAACCTACAATCGGAGGTATAATAGTCGGAATAATGGGAATATTTTTGCCTCAGATTCTCGGGATGAGCTACGGTTGGCTTCAACTATTGATAGACGACAACTTTCCGATTTTTATATTGATTTTGCTTCCCTTTTTTAAGATAATAGCTACTTCTTTAAGTGTTGCTTCAGGAGGGTCCGGAGGGGTTTTCGCCCCCACCCTTGTGACAGGAGGATTCATCGGTGCTATAATAGGAAAAATTCTTTCCTTTCTTTTCCCTGGACTTGTACCGCATGTTTTCCCCTTTGTGATTCTCGGAATGGCGGGCTTTGCAGCAGCTGCATGTAATACCCCGCTTGCGGGTCTTTTGATGGTCCTTGAAATGACAGGAGGATACGGTCTTTTGGTTCCCGCACTCTTCGTAATAATGTTTTCTTATATAACAAGTGCAAAAGAAAGCATATATGAAAAACAGGTAAGAAACAGACTCGAATCTCCCGCACATCTCGGTGAATACGCGGTATCATTGCTGGAAAAAATTAAGGTAAAAGAAGCACTTAAATATTCTCATAAACCTGTCTTTGTAAATTTGAGGGCACATTTACATGAGATTTTGGAAGAATTTTCAAAGACAAAGGCACATATACTCTGTGTTAAAAACGATAGCGGAGATTTTGTCGGAATAATTTCTTTTGAAGAATTGAGAAGGGTAATGCTTGAGTCCGATTATTTAGAAGAGGTTCTTATTGCACATGACCTGGTTTTAAGAAATAAAAATATTTTTCTTTATGAAGACGATGATTTAAGAACAGCGCTCCAAAAATTTGCAGAATCAAACCTTGAGGAATTGCCGGTACTAGAAAAGGATGGAAAATTAACAGGTGTGCTGTCAAGAAGGGACCTGCTCATGGCTTATTCTAAATCCTTCCTTTCTTAAAAATTAAAATGCTTAATTTTTAAATTGTTGCTCCCTCATATCTTTTTATTCCTTCTTTCCACATTAATTTGAATACGGAGAAAAATATCATTAATAAAATGATTTGATAAAAAAGATATTCCATCTTCCCCTCTCCGAATAAAAATTTAACAGGATAATTTGAAAGAATTATTACAGGAATTATTGTCATGAAAAAGGTTCTGAAAAAACCCTTATAGATTTTTTCGGGATATCTTGAAAATTCATAAAGGTCATAAATTATGTAATAAAGATTAGAAACCTCTATTATCCAGAAAGTGAGAAGGGTCAGGTTATAGTGCAGAAAAAGATAAATAAAGAAGGAAATTATAAAAGAAATAATATAAAGTAAAAAATCTGTTATACCCGGCAGTGTTTTTGTTAAATAAAATCCGTAAATAAAAAAGGTGAGATATGAAGGAAGTCTGTAAAGATTGTCAAATCTGGGTTCCCTTAAAGCAACGAGTATTTTTGGGTCTAAGGGTCTTATGAGGTATTTTTCAAGACGCCCTCTTCTCACAAGGACAGAAAGACTGAATATACTGAAACCGAAAAAGGTTCTGTATAAATTTGACATCAAATAAACCGTTCCTGCCAGAATATAAATCTGTCCTTTATCAAAACCTCCTATACTTTGCACATAGGAATAAATGACTTCAAAAAATATAAAGGTAAATGCGGTTACGGATAATCCGGTTAAAATCTCAAAAATAACATCAGCTCTGAAAGCCATATGTGCCTGAAATTTAAGGGAAAGGAATTTAAAAATTGTTTTTATAGAACGCATTCTTACCTTTTTCTGAACCTGTCAGCCATTTCCACAACGGAATATACTTTATTCTTTTTCCTTTCACCTTTTTTTCGGTTTCAAAGTCTTTTGTTACTACCTTCAAATTTTGGGAGTTTAATTCATTTGATGCTGAGATAAGTGCCCTTTCTTCCCTTTTGATATTTTCTTCATCAACTTCATAACACACCTGCAAAAGTTCTGTAGTTTTGAAATCCTCAACAATCACAAAATCAACCTCTTTTCCGAAATGGTTCTTCCAGTAAAAGACTTGCTTATTTCTTCTTGAAAGTTCATTAAAAACAAAATTTTCGTAAAGTCTTGCCCAGTTTTTTGAAAACTTTACGGAAAGAGCGGTTATAAACCCGTTATCAATAAAATATATTTTTCTCCGGGTTTGCATTCTATTCTTTATTTTAGGGGAAAAAATCTGAAGAAAATTAACAAAATAGGAATCTTCAATATAGGAAATGTATCTCTGGAGTGTGCTTTTACCTATTTCATAATTCATACTTTTCAAGGTTTTATATGTTTTGCTTATTGAAAAATATTTGGAATTAAGGAGTAACCTCAAAAGAATGGAAAGCCCTTCCTGATTTTTCAATCTGAATCTATCAATTATATCTCTTCTTAAAACTGTCCGGTAATACTCCTGAAGTATTTCAAGTTTTTTTTCTTCATTTGAAAGAACAACTTCGGGCATTCCACCGTAATAAATGTATTCTTCAAGCAACTTATTCAGTTTTGCTTTTTCTTTTAACGAATATTTGATTTTCTCAAAGTCAATTTCTTCTCTTTTAAATCTCAAAAATTCTTTAAAGGAAAGGGGGTATACTTTTATGTCTAAAGCCCTTCCTCTCAGTTCTGTCGGAATTTCCCTGCTACCCAATTTTGATGATGAACCCGTAATGAAAATATTTATATTCTCCGTGTCATATATTCTTCTTACCCATTTGCTCCATTGCGGGATAATGTGAATTTCATCCAGAAAAAGAAATTTAACTTTTTTATTAAAAGTTTCATAAATTGTCGGTAAAAGCAAAGTTAAAAATTCCGCACTAAGGGTTATTCTCTCATCTTCAAAATTTATATAAATAACTTCTTCTTTGGAGTATTTTCTTAACAGTTTCTTTATAAAACCGAAAAGCAAATATGTCTTACCCACTCTTCTGAAACCCGAAATTGCAATAATTTTCCTGACTGGCATTTTAATATAACTTTCAATATTTATTTCCCTCTCAATAACTTCGGGTAACTTTCTTTCCTTCCATTCATACAAAATTGTTTTAATTATATCCTTCATGGTACAATAATTATAAAAAATTGTACCATAAATAGTAAAATAAGTCCGACTTCACACACTTCCCGGTGCGCTGTAATACTTTCTTCCGAAATAAAAAATTATCTGCGAAATTAAAAAGAAAAGGAGTATCCAGAAGAAAAGGGTTATTAATTCACCTAAAATATTGATATTCTGCACTTTTCCTATAAAAATTACCGCGGGATAATAACTTATATATTTAAAAGGGAGGGATAAAAAGAATTTTTTAAAGGGTAACAGATCCAAGGGAATTAAATTCCCTGCAAAGAAATAAATTATATAATTGTAAAACCTCAATATACCGAAAGGTTTTTCTATCCAGAAGGCAAGGATATTGAAAATATATTCAATTATATAACCCATGATTCCTCCGAAAAAGGCAAAGAAAAAGGAAAGGAAAAAGGGCTTTAATCCCTGAGGTAATATAACATAATTTTTGAAAATAAAAAACAGAAAAAGGGAACCAGAAATTGCGACCACCCACCATAAAATCACATAAGCATAAGCCATGACCATATGAAAAATTAAATGATTTATGGGTTTTGTTATATAAAGGGAAAATCTTCCGTCTTTTATTGACTCTGAAATACCCCACCAGGCATGGGGTTTTATTTCAAGAAACAGATAGGAAATTATGTAATAGGTGATTATTTCACCCAGTTTATAATGACTTATTATTTCCCTTTGAGAATAAATTGATTTCCATAAAAAGAAATAAGCAACGGGCGGAACAATTATAATACTTACAAGAAAAAAGGTGTTCACTCTGTATTGAAATCCCTGCAAAAGCTGAATTTTACCGACCTCAAGATACTTCCTTATTACCCTCAAATACATCCCTTAAAACCTCCTCTAAATCAGGCTCCTCAATTGTTATATCAGAGATTTCAAATTTTTCAAAGATTTTCTTTGTTATTTCGGAAACCTCATTTTTATTGACAAGAATCTTATAAATACCGTCCCCCTCATGAAATTTAAGATTCAGTTCTTTGATTTTATTCTTATCCTCTTCATTTTTAAGCGAAAGTTCTATCAATTTTTTCCCCGAAAATTTATCAATTGCACCATGTGCATCTCCCTCATAAATTATTTCTCCCTTATTTATGACAATCAATCTATCCGAAAGTTCTTCAACATCCTTCATATAATGACTCGTCAAAATACATGTCGCATTATTCTTTTCAACATAATATTTTATAAATTTTCTTATATTTTTCTGTGATACAATATCAAGACCGAGGGTGGGTTCATCAAGAAATAGAATTTCGGGATTAAAAATCAAACTCGCTATGAGTTCAAGTCTCATCTTCTGACCCTTTGATAATTTTCTGACAGGGACATCAAGAATATCTCTAACATCCAGAATTTCTATCATCTCTTCAAAATTTCTTTTAAAAACTTTATCATCAACCTCATAAAGTTCTTTTATAAAATAAAGACCGTCCCTTGTTGATATATCCCATACAATATCCTCAAGGAAACCTTCAAGACCCATAACAAAGGTTATTTTCTTTAAAAATTCCTTTTTTCTTTCAAAGGGAAAATATCCTAAAACATTAACATCACCTTCCGTTGGATATAAAACTCCTGAAAGAATTTTCATGCATGTTGTTTTACCCGCACCGTTGGGACCCACAAATCCGAGAATTTCTCCCTTAAAGGCTTCAAAACTTATACCCTTTAATGCATGGACCTCTTCATATTTTCTTTTGAAAAATGCTTTTATACTTCCCTTTAATCCCTTTTCCTTTAGGGGTCTTCTGTATATCTTGTGAAGATTTTTTACTTTTATTACAGACATAAAGAGTAATTATAAACTAAAAAATCTTCTCTTTTATTATCTCTTCATTTTTATAAAGTGTTATTCTCTTTTC
>JAJRUZ010000083.1 GCA_024277525.1 Caldifarciminota bacterium
ATATCGAACCCAATCCGCCGTTTAACATGAGAGGCTCATAAAACATCAATGAATCATTTTTGTTTACATTAACAAAATATAAAAGCCCCTTCCCTTCTTCCCATATAAACTGATGCTGTGAAGCATAATACGTGCCTTGTGCATCGGATGAGAAAAAAGGTGCGGTGGGGATATACTCAAGAACTGCTTTTTTTGAATAAATATCTTGAAAAAACGCATAAACACGATAACTATAATAGTCAGTCCAAGGGAGAAGTTCAGATGATTCATCAATAAATGTTGTGACATTTTGTCCCACAGTGGAAATTTCTTTCCATTCTCCATTTCTAAATTTTCTTTCGATTTTATACCCTTCTTCACGATCAGAATTATCTTTCCATGAGAGTTTAATCCTGGGCTTTTCTGGATTTAGTACCTTGGCAGAAAGATCTGTAGGTTTAGCAGGAATAAGGTTTCCGACTTCTATATCATCTATATAAGCAACAAAGGTCCCCTTTTCAGATGGGTCTCCATCATCATATCCCACATAAAGTTTCAACAGTCTTTTTCCTCTGATCGGAAATAAATCAAACATATAATATTTCCATTCTCCTTTCGGAGATGTATGAAATGCAGGATGTATCCTTTTTCCATATTGATCAACAATTTCCGGATAATCCCTGAGGAATGTACCATCCGAAAGTTTCCCGTCTATAGAAATATGCCCCGAATCACTCGGAGATTCTTTTATATACAGCCAAAACCCGAGCTGTATCGTATCGCTAATCAAGATTCCAATATCTCCGAATTCCCGCAGAATAGCATATGCATAACTATTTTGAGTAGCAGAAGTATCTTTACCGCTTACTTTATACATATCAGGTTCCGACTTCGGCTGAACATTATCTTCACCCGGAATTATTCTTAGTATCCAATCAATAACATTTTGCCAAAAATCAGGTGGAATATCCACCTGGATACCGTGTTCCCAGAATGCCTGCTGAATTTCATATCTGTAATTGAGATTTGCAGAGAGCCAAGAATCCCAGAATTCAAGAATAGTATAAGGACGATGATTTGTCCCGGGAACATTTGTTAATAATGCCACTCTTATCGGTTGAAAACCTAAACTTATAATATCCCCTACTCTCCCATCACCGACCTGTTCATCATCCTGATTATCATATATGTCCCATAAAACACCTGCTACAGAAGCCTCATTATCCTCCCCGAGTGTATTTGCATCCACAGGTGGACGTCCATCACTATACCTTAATATTCCATTCTCTAAATTATATTCCCGCCATTGAAACTGATTATTTGTGTCATAATAAGTATCCCTATAATACGGTAAATTCCTTACCACACAGGCAATAAAATGCCCGAACCCCTCACTCCAAGATAAACGGGGATCCTGATTATCCTGATTCCACCAGTGTCTCCCACCCGGACTATTGTCAATATTAAGCATATCCGCTATGTAATGCCCGTACTCGTGAAGTATTATTCCATCATCCCACTGGTCAGGGTCTTCCGCTATCCCCTGAATGTGTAAAGTTTGGGTATCCGGGTCATAAGCAGAAGCACCGTCAGGAGGTATATACCCTACATCCCATATTACGGAAACCAATCCTATTCCGGGCAAATTATTCTGAACAGCCCAACTGTAACCCCTGTAAATACAATTAAAAATATTAAGAGCAGCATTTACCGGTGCTCCTCCAGGAGGCGAAACATTACCCATGTCATTTTCACCACGGCTCACATTGTTAATTGTATTGTCTCTATTGTTGAATGTCCATAATACACGACTTGAATCATAAACTCTTGCAAAGTTCGGATTTTCTGCCCTTACTTCAACATATACATCCTGTCTTGTTAAATAAGATGTATCCTGAGGGCTATCGGTTTCAAGTAAGTATATATTCTCAATGTTAAAGTAACCGCCTTCATCGGTATATCCTTCTGTTAAGTAATCATCCGGATTATTAGTGTCCCTATCAAAAACCCTCACCCTTACCTGAGAAACAGGAATATAATTTCCGTCTCTGTGACGAAACAAAATTCTCCCCCTTAAACTGAAATAAGGTTGATAAAAATAGAAACTACGGAAGAGGGTCTCGTTATCGCTCCACTCATTTATGTTATCCCCTTCGTCGATTACCAATTTGAACTCATGTCCTCCCACGGTGTCCATGCCGGAGACTTGATAATCTTCAATTGTTATTACACCTCCTGATGCAAGTCCATTAAATGTCCATCTTTTTTCTTCTACTCCATCAATATAAAGAACAACATCAAAACTTTTTGTAGCATCACAGCCTCCACTATTCATTATTGACCAACTTATATAAAGGGGAACATTAACATAATACTCGGTATCAAAATCCCTTTTCCCTTTAAATCTGGAAATTACAAAAGAAGAATTCCAATCCGATGGTTGATTCGGTACCAGATTAGGCAGATCATACCATATGTCTAAATAAGGAGGATTATTCCCCTCCCTGCTTGAAAAATCATAACGCTTATCATAATTCTGAACATTTTTTAATAATATTCCGTAATTACTGTAAACACCATTCAGCCAGCCTAAAAATAAGTCTCTAATATCAACGGAATACCATTTATAATCGGTATACGGAGAAAAGGTTGTAATACTTGAAGTATAAGAAGGCATTGAATTCCACGTTACCCCTGATTCTGTCCAATCCGATGTTATACGGTGAATTGAAACATCAAAATCTCTATCTTCGGTCTCACAATATCCATCAAGTGTATATAATTTGTAAATATTAAAGGTGGCTGAATAAATACATGCATCTCTTAATACATCTTCTAAATTCTCTAAATCAAACTTGATAAGAGTATAATCTATTTCTGCAATACTGCAGCTTGTATCCTGGAATACTACAACTGTTAAATAATCGTGCGTACCGTAATTGTTATCGGGAAAACTTGACCTTACATAAGCATCCGCAGAAGGCACAACATTTACCCACGCCTGAAGAATTATATCACCCGAAACAGGACTGAAATCCTTTAATTTAAACTCATATTCCAAAAATAAACTACCCCCTTCCTTTACAAACCTAATCCTCCCTATCCTCTGATTATCAAAATTTCCTTCCTCGTATAAAAGAGGTAAACCGAAAGTAAAAACATCCTTTCCCTCTTTATCCAAAACCTCCACCTCATTGTCAAGAAACTCACCCATTCTTATCAGCTTACCTTCGGAAAATAAAGATACATCACCCGATAACCTTATCTTATATCTTAAAATTAATTCATCACTTTTCAAAGATTTAAACCCATCAGACCCGATTTTTGCAAATAATAACACCTTACCGGGTAAAACCTTTACAAAATTTTCACAAATACCCGAATTCCCGTATCGGATAAGATTTCCCGACACATCCGAAACTGAAATATTTCTGAAAAGATACTCATTCACTTTTTTATCAGTAAAACTTTTAAGAGAATAAAAAGAAAGATTTATTGAATAACCTTTATTCTCCAATAAAATATCCTTATCCGAAAAATAGGTCTTTATAACATTTTTCTCACATCCGTATTTATAATTTCCTCTGATAACCGGTAAAATCCTTGTATCAATCTCTTTCCACATACCGGATGTATCCCTATAATGAACAGGCGAAAGATAGATACGCGCAAAACCCCTGCCTTCCTTATCCCTGTATACCTTCATGTTGTAATCCCTTAAATATTTTATTTCCCTCATCCCTCTATCCCCACTCCTGCCTTTTAACTCCCGCAACCTCTCCTTGGTCCTCCACATACTCTTTTTTAATCTTAAAATCTCCTCCTCTATCCTTTTCCTCTTTTCCGGATCTTTTTCCTTCCTCAATTTCTCATATAAAAAATCTAAAGCTTTTTCATTATTCTCTATCAACCACTCCATGTCCTTTATCCTGAACTTCAACTCATTTCTTTTCTTATACTCTTCATAAAATACAAACTTATTTTCCTTCCTTTTTTCCTCTAACTCTATAAGGGAATTAACTATCTCATTAAAATCAGGATAATCCCTTAATAAATAAAACCTCTTCCTTTTTCTCTTTCTCCAATCCTCCAACCCCTTATTCCACCTTTCATATAACTCCCTCACAAGCCTCAAATACCTCAATGAATCATTTCCCTTTAAAAAAATATAATTCTTCCTGTTTACATATTTCAAAAACTCCTCATAATTACCTTCCACCGTATCCATAAACTTAACCCAGGGAATCATATCCTCCAATAATGCAGTTCCCTCAAAAAACTCCTTATAGTTATCCGGCATTATTACACGAAACCTTCTGGCTTTGCTTCTAAAATCCCTGATTACATCCTTGGGTTTCAAATTTAAATATTTCCTGAAATGCGGAAAATAATAAACATTTCTCAATAAAGGACGCTTCGCCTTTTCCCTCTTAATCACAGTAACTACACTATCCTTCGTATACCGGATACTCAATGTGCAAACAGACTTCCATACCTTCCTTCTTCCTGTAGGACCTTTCACTTCAAGTGTTCCAAATCTTCCACCGAAACGCTCTACCTCATATTTCCATTCCCTTCCTTCAAAAGTCCCGATTACCTTAAAAACATAAAAACCGGGCTTCTTCGGAATCTCAAAAACAGGTTCTAAAATTTTCGGACGCCTTATTACACCATCGTGTCCAGCCGACGGAAAATCATCTCGCTTCGGTATCTTACCCGATACAGATAATTTGCCCTTAATAAGTTTTGCTTCTGGAGGCGGTATCACCTTTACCTCATACTTAACACTGTCAAAATAAAAAGGATTAAGCTTTATTATTAAAGAGAAGTCTATCTTGTTTGTTTGAGAATCCTCTAATTGAGGTTGAATCTCCTTGGATAAACGTAGTCTTATAGAAGCATAAGGTTTTATAGGCGGAATAGTTCCTGTTTTCATTTTGTGGAATTTAAGCCCTTCCATCTTTGTTAAACTTAAGGATAAGGTTATTAAAACATAAAGAAAGATTTTATATTTTTGTTCCATTTTTAACCCTCCTCTGTTAAATTAAGGTTAAAATTTAAGTTGAAATTAAAAAATATATACTTTATAAGAAGGATGGAAGGAAACCACAAGGTATCGGTCTTAAAAGAAAAACGGGGAAAGGGGGACGTTATTTTAGGAGTATGTCCCCCGCTTCCCCAATCCCCGATAAGTTGGTTGTCCCGCCCCAAGGCGGGACGGATGAACATGGAGGACGGGAAGGGAAGCCCCGGTTTTTCAATATTTTCGGGTTCAATTCCCTTCTTATATTTTTTATTTAACATAGCTCCTTCTTTAAATTCTAAAATCTTTAAAAAAATTTTGTCAAATAAAAAATCAAAATTTAAAAAATTCCAGTTATCAACTTGTGCATCCCCATAAAGAGAATAATCAACATAACAATATAATAAAATAGGTAATTCATCAT
>JAJRUZ010000084.1 GCA_024277525.1 Caldifarciminota bacterium
CTCAAAAAAGGAATCCATGAAATTCTGCTTCCCGAACTCCCGTCCGGAACCTATTTTGTTGAAGGCAAATTTAAAGGAAAAAGAAAAATAAGAAAATTGATAAGGGTTAAGTAAAAATTTGCAATATTTGTTGATTTTTAACTCTGGTTTACCATTTTTTGAGTAAAAATTTGTAAATTTTGTCTTTCTTGTTTTCAAAAATTATTGGTTTTTAATGATTTCCGTTTTTTATACTTTTAATTTTAAAAAATTCTGTGGGGACAAGCTGAAAAATTATAACAGGAAAAGCACCCGCAAAAGGAGTAAAGGATTTAAAAACAGGCTCGCATTTGATTTTTTTATCTTTTTTAAATAAACTATATTGTTTCATTTTTTGCTCCTTTTTTGCTGTTATTCATGAGACTTTTATTTTACATTGAAACCCCGTTGAGGGGTTTCACCCCTCAAACTCCCCGAATAATAAATAAAAAAAATTAAAAACAGGGGGATTGGGGGGACGAAGTCCCCCAACGAAAGGTGAAAAATTTTTACCCTTTTATTTGACTTTCCCTTTAAATGGTATAATTAAAAAATTTGACTTTCCCTTTAAATGGTATAATTAAAAAATATGAAAATTTTTTATTTAAAGATTTGGGATAAAAGAAGGAAATCGTGTCACCATATAGGGGTTCCCTCCCTCTTAAACCCGTATTTTACTCCAGGAGGGACCCTCCCTCCTTATTCTCATTACGGATTTAAAAGATTAAATGCATCCTTATCCATAAGTATCAAAACATTAAAAAGTCTTTCATTTTCTTTCTTATCGGGATTCAGGTATAATTTTTGAACACATTCTTTAAATCTCAAAAGTTCTTTTAACTTTCTTTTATCTTCAAGCACTTCAATTGTGAGAAAAATAAGTTCAAGGGCTCTTGCATAACTTTCCTTCACTTCTTCAATGTCATTAATTTTATAAGCAGAATCAGCTCTTTTAAGCTCTGTTCCTATCATTAAAATCTGTTTATAAAAAGGAAATTTTTTCCATTTTTCCGGCGTTAAATTTTTATGCTGTTTAAGTTTCATAAAGAATCCATTTAAAAACTATATTTCTAATTTTTTCTTTTATCTTATCATCTTGGATTTCCATAGAATTGTTATTTTGATGAGGTCTTATATTAATCAACGCAGTATACTCAATAAAATTTTCTTTTGACTCAAAAGGTCTTAAATTTATTCCCCATATATCTTCTTGTTTTGAGCCGTTTTTGATTAAAAGTTCTTCCAAATCGGCATGAAGTTCGGCATCAATAGCAATTATTTCTCTATTTATATCAACTGTTGCTTTTATTACTTTTTTAAAATAGGTCATGAAATTTTTTATTAACTCACTTTTTGTAATTTTTTTGTCAAGGATTTTCATTTTCAATCAAAGGCGGTATTTAATATAAAAAGAACAAGTTCTTCATAACTCATCCCGTAAGCTCTTGCCTCTGCAGGTAAATCGGATAAATCTGTCATCCCGGGAAGAGTATTAACTTCAAGCAAATAAGGTTTTCCCTCTTCGGACACAACTCCGTCAACTCTTGAAAAACCCCTGCATTCGATTGCAAGATGTGCCTTAACCGAAAGTCTTTGAATCTTTTCTGTCAACTTTTCCGGAAGCTCTGCAGGTAAAATAAATTCAGTTGCTCCTTTTGTATATTTTGCGGTATAGTCATAAAATTCTCTTTTTTTCGGTCTTAATTCCAGAATCGGAAGTGCAAAAGCATTTTTACCCGTTCCCAGAACTCCCGTTGTTATTATTTTTCCTTTTATATATTTTTCAAGAAAAAAATCCTCAAATTTATTTTTACTTTCTTCATAAGTTTGTATAACCTCTTCTCTTGTCTTACAGATTTTCACTCCCAGACTCGAACCTTCGTCCTTCGGTTTAAACATCATGGGATACCCGAATTTATCTTCCGCCTCTTTTAATTTTTCTTCAAAATCATCATAATGATAAATTGCAACATAAGGGGGGGTAGGAATTCCTTCATTTTGGAAAATTTTTTTTGTAATTATTTTATTCATTCCTATTGCGGAACCCAGAACACCACTCCCCGTATAAGGAATACCGAGAAGGTCAAGAAATCCTTGAACGGTGCCGTCTTCACCGGGTTTACCATGGAGAATATTAAAAACAACATCAAAAGGTCTTGCGTTCAGAATTTCTGAAACAAAATCTTTTTTAATTTCAAGTAATTCCACATTAAGATCAAAGGATTTAAGGGCATTGTATACATTTCTGCCTGACCTTAAAGAAACCTCCTTTTCTCCCGAAGTTCCTCCGCAAATGACCAGAATCTTTTTATCCTTAAATTTTTCCAAAATTTGTTCCTTATTAAATTTCATTTAATAAGTATAAAAAAGACTTTCCACTTATTTCATATAAATCTCTTTGAAACTGCTGGCAGGAAAATCTTAATATAAAATTCGGGTTCAAATCCCTTTTTACTCCCCTTAAAAAAATGGCTGTATTTCTTGCAATCTTGTTTACATTTAACATAAAACACATAATTTTAAAAAATGACATGAATGTATATCTTGTCCAGAATAAAATTTCCCCTATTGTTACAATTGTACTTGCTTTCAGAGCCGGAGGCTAATATCAGAGTCCCGAAGATGCAGGGCTTTTCCATCTTGTTGAACATATGTTCTTTAAAGGAAACAAAAAATATAAGACACAGGAAAAATTCATGGAAAGGGTAAGGGAACTCGGAATAGTATACAACGGAGCAACATCACATAATTACGTGGTATATTATTACACATTACCTTCTGATAAATTAGAAGAAGGGCTTTCATTTGCATATCATGCAATGACAGGAATTTTATTTGATAAAAAAGAATTGGAAAAGGAAAGAACGGTGGTATTGGATGAATATAACAGGAGATATTCTGATCCGGTATCAAGCTTTTACACCGATATGGGAAGGCTTTTTTATGAAGAACTTTTTTATAGAGACAATATAATAGGTCCGAAACATAACATCCTTAAAGCAGACAGAAAAATTTTACTTGAGCAATATAACAAATTTTACGGTCCTGCAAATTGTAATCTTATAATAAGCGGAGAATTTGAATTTGAAAAAGCAGAGAAATTAGTAAAAAAAATATTTGAAAAATGGGAGAAGAAAGTCGAATATAAAAAACCCGAAAAAATTCCTCCTTTAAGAACAAAAAAATTTTACCATACCTATTCAAAGGAAATTAAAACAGCGAGAATACTGGTTCAGTTTCGCGGACCGGGTACTTTATATGAAAGAAAGGATACATATATCGGAGACCTTGTAAGTAAAATTTTCTCACTCCCCTACTCTCCTTTTCAAAAGAAATTTGTGGAATCAGGGATTGCCATAAATGCAACATTTTCCTATTATACAAAGCCTTCAACAGGAGAAATTTCAATAATGATGGAACTGCCTAAGGAAAACATTGAAAAAGCGAAGGATTTAATTTTTGAATTTATCGATAAACCCGATGACGATGAATGGTTTCCTGACCAGATTATAGAAGATGCAAAAAAGGGTATAGAAAATGATTTTTTACTTTCAACCGAAAATCCGAGGAAATTTGCGCTCGAGTTATCTTTTTGGATATGTTCTGCGGATTATGAATATTTCAAAAATTATGTGGATGAAATAAAAAAATTAAAAAAAGAAGATATAAAGGAATTCATGAAAAATTACATAAAAGGTCAAAACTTTGTGTTCGGTATTCTTGAACCGGAAAAATAAGGAGGAACAAAAATGAGGAAAAAAATAATTATTCTCGGTGTTTTATTCTCTTTTGTTTTATCAGCAACAGAAATATTTGAACTTAAAAACGGTGTAAAAGTTATATTTAAAAAGGTATCAGGTATTGAGACTTTTGCATGCGGTGTTCTTTTTCCCGGAGGAAGTGCAAAATATAAAAAAGGGCAGGATGGACTTGAGTTATTTGCCCTTAATTCTCTTTTAGAGGGCACAAAAAAAGCACCCTTTCCCGAACTTTCCAAAATTTTTGCAATTCAGGGAATAAGTCCCGGTGTTTTTGCGGATTATGATTTTTCTGCTCTCATTTTAAAATCACCTGCAAAAAATTTTGAAAAAACTTTAAATATTCTTTTTGAATTATTTTCAGAGCCTGAATTAAATAAAAAAAGAATCCTCATCGTAAAGAATAAACTCACAGCGTCTGCAAAGAGAAGGAGGGAAAATCCGACTTTAAAGCTTTTGGATCTTTTGAACGAGGTATTTTATCGAAATCATCCTTATGCTGTTGACCCGCAGGGAAAGCCTGAAACTTTTGAAAAATTTACCAAAGAAGATGTGCTTAACTTTTTGAAACAGAACTTTGTATCAGGAGGGATAGTAGTCGGAATAGTCGCTCCTTTTAATAAGGACAAAATCTTATCCCTTCTTGAAAACACATTCGGTAATATTGCGAAAGGTGAGATTAAAATTCCTTCTATTCCTGATTTCAGTGCTCCTGAGACTTTGATAATAAAGAGAGAGCCGAATTATAAAACAAGTTATATTGCTTGTAAATTTCCGATTCCGGAGGTAACTCATCCCGATTTTCCTATTTTGCTTGCCGGTTCCGAAATCCTATCAAACAGATTTGAGGAAAGGGTCAGGACAAAAGCAGGAATTTCGTACGCGGTGTGGGCAGGAATTTCCATCAGAAAAAAGAACTACGGATTTTTTTATGTATCGTCTTCATATCCGGATTCCGCATGGAAACTGATGATGGATGAGGTTGAAAAAATAAAAAAAGAGGGTGTAAAGGGAAAGGAAATAAAAGAGACTTTAAATATGTGGAAAACTTATAAATTTTTGCAGGTTTCTTCGACTGATGGGGCTCTTCTGTCGCTTTTCAGGTCGTACATCCTGACGGGCAAACCCGATTACATAGATTCAATATTAAAAAGAATTGAAAAGGTAAAACCGGGTGATATCAAGAGATGTGCAATAGAATATTTTAAGAATTACACAAGAATTAAATTGGGTCCCTTAAACCCTTAAGCAGTAGATCTAAATCACAATTCAGTAAAAAATTCGTAGCCGTATCTTAATAGAATTGACTTTCAATTTTTACTAATCTTCAGGCTCACTTCCTTATCTACATAATTACCTGCTTTATCTGTGAACCGGACAATAAGGCTTATATCATTCACTTCTTCTTCATAAGGAAATATGATATAGAAAGAATCAGACAATACCTTAATCGGCTCGGTATTTGAAAATAAAATTTCCATTTTTACTTTATCCCCATCAGGATCATAAATATTGAATTTAACAAAAATTTTTTTATTTTTATAAAACACGGAAGGCTCATCATTTATTTCAGGAGGGGAATTTAAAACAACGGTTTCCAAATCATATCCTTTATAAGATCTTGATTCGTTATCATAAGCATAAACAAGTGCCTCAATGGTATCCCCTGCTTTTATATTATCCAGAGATATTTCAAGACTTGAATCCCTCAAAAATAATCTGTTAATCCTCCACCTCGCGAAGAATTTTATCTCGTCACCGTCAGGGTCATATCCGCGCGGAATGACCCTTATTTTTTTTGTATTTGAAAAAATTTTCTCTGGTTCAAATTTTGCGAATTCAACAACCGGAGAACTGTTTTTTATAACAATCTCCTCTGTTTTAAAAACCTTTCCCTTTCTATTTTTGAAATAAGGAGTAATAACTGCATATATTTTATCCCCTTTCCTAACATCCACCAATCTACATGTATCTCCTGTTCCTATTTTTTTGTTATTCAAATACCACTCAATTTTTACCTCGGCTTTTTTATCAGAAACGGAATAAACAAGTTTTAAAAGCTCATTAGCCTTGGGTATCTTTGGAAGAATGTATGCATATTCAATATAAGGAACAGAAACTTTATTTTTTTCCTCCTTACCGCAACTCAGGAAATAGAGAAAACCGAAAAGAAAAAAAATCCTTAACCTCACTTTGAAAATTCTTTTATAATCTTTATGTATATTATCTTAATATCCTTTTTGGGGTCAGATTTTTCTCCGATGTACTTTTTGACAAGAAACTTTATTTCAATGAGTGCAGGAAGGGAAATATCGGAGACAGGAGAATCAGTGGAAGACAGAATTTTTCCTTCTTGAACAAGTGCAGAAAAGTCTTTATCCATAATAAAGGGTTTTAATTCCAGTTCTTCAAAATAAAGAGTATCTGACTTTATTTCTTTCAAAACAAACCTCTCAACTACACATTCCATATCAGAGAGAGACATTTTCTCATAGCCCTTTTTCATTTGAGCATTTATTAAAAGGGGAAAAATAAATAAAAAAATTATCCTTTTCATTTTTAAAAACAGGGGTTATAAGGGATTTGAACCCTTTTCATTTTTATCTCCCTTTCCAGAATATAATTTTGCTTTGATAAGGAGAAAAAGGCAAAGCAGTTTCTATTTCCACAATCCCGCCTGTCCCTGTTTGTACAAACACTTTCTCTCCTTCCGCACTTACATATACCGTTGGTTCTGCGGGTAATCCGGGTCCTGTTGATATAGAAGGTATGTTTTCACCCGAAGGAAGTTCACCGAGAATGGGCTCATAATATGCTGTTCCTGTGAGATAATAAAGTGCATAAAGTCTTCCTTCGCCTCCTGCTTTACACGGTGCGAATTCAGGTGTATAAGTTGTAAACAAAACACTTCCGCCTATGACAGCAGAAGATGTAATACATCTTTCTCCGGTATTCTCAAGAATTCTGTACCAGCCTTTATAAGAGGTGGTAATAAGATTCTGCAATTCTCTAAAAGTTAACACACTTCCTCCTACTACAACACTATCAAAATTAAAAACCTGAACATTTGTTACATCCATCAAATCAATATAACTGTACATGACATCCTCATCTTTCACTCCGACAAGGTACTGTGTCTCAAGATAATCTGCATCATCCCTTATGAAAAATCTACCCGTTCCGAAATAGACCCATATTTTTCCTGTCGCATCCATCGCAACGGACGGAGCACCTACTATCGGTTCTCCTGCGTCAAATATAGGAATAAGCCTCCAATTAATCGGATCCGGACTGTTATTTGTTTTTATCTTATAAAGTTTTCCACCGTATGTGAGCGTTACAGGATCCTCCAGAATGGTTGTTCCGAAATAAACTGCATCAACGGAAAAATCAATATCAAAATCAACCGAAATTATGTCTCCTATGAAAGAGTTTGCGTCAGGCAAGGTAAAAGTCCTTATTATTTCACCAGTCTTATAATCAAGAACATAAATATGAGCATATTGATATGAATTTACATCAGAAAGTTTTGTCGGACCCGAGCCTATTATAAGATACCATGCTGTATCAACTTTAACGGTCGCAGGAAATGAGGTGGTGAAAGAAGAATCCGGAAGTCTTCTCTCCCATAAGAGAGTTATATTATCAGGGTCTGTCACATCAAGAGTAAAAAAGGCAGAGGAATATACATTTGTAAGAGTGCTACACGGTAAGCCACCGAGTCTCATACCTCCGATGATTACCGTTCCCCATCCTTCTGGATGTTTTATATCATTTGGAAAGATTTGCACATCCGTAGGATAAGGCTTTAAATCAACATAGTAAACATGACAGTATTCCGTTAAAGGAAGCCATTTCAAATGCGGTAAAAGATTAAAAGGAACATAGGCATATATTTCGCCTCCCAAAGATATTCCAGCAGGGTCAATTCTCAGAGGCTCAACATCAACTCCTGTCTCAATCAGTTTACCGGAATTAAAAACATGTAACATTCCGTCATTTGCTCCTACATAAACCGCAACCCTTCGGTCTTTATATGCATCATAGAATGTTTTATATGTTTCATCTCCATAAATTAAATCATATCTTTCTGCCGGTTCACCTACAACAAGGGGAGTTGAAAATATAATGTCTCCGAGCTTCCATACATTTCCGTCAGGAGTTGTTCTTTTTCTTAAATTCTCAAAGTCCTCTCCCCTTATATATCTAATTAAAGTATCCGCAAAGGTTGTTCTTGAAAGGTCAAGATGAGGTAAAATTAAGTCCTTATTTAATGTGTTAAATTCAATATATTCACCCGCATCAACCCTTCCGTTAAGATTTGCATCAACAAAAGTCCATATATTCCTTCCGGATGGTGAAGTACTGAGAAGAACCTCCGAACCATCCCATACAGGTGCCAAGTCTTCAACCGGAACCCTCTCAATTTCCACAAGTGAATCTCCGTTGCCCAAGACATCCCTGTATCTTATGATATATGTTTGATTTACGGTGGTATCAAAATAAAAGGAAATTACATAATCATTAAGAAGATTTAACCTCAGGTTGTAGTCGTTGTCTTCCCTTATAAAACCGAATTTATCAACCCATAAAGCTTTTAAAGTTCCTATCCAGTCTATATCAATTGTACCGAAGAATCTTTTCGGATAATAAGAAGCAAATGCAGCAATACCTTCTGCTTTTGATGTCTGTGTTATAATTGAAACTGCGGTCCCGGATGTAACCCTTGCCATTATTTCATAAATGATTTTTTTAATTGCATCTTCAAGTTCTTGTCCTGTAGTTGCTTCATAGTAACGGTCAGGGATTCCGTCACCGTCTCCGTCATACTCGTCGGGCTGCGGTATAAGGTCTCCGTTTTTGTCCTCAAACCCACCATCTTTTGCTATTTCCATAAAAAGAGTCGAGCCTGTTCCGAAAGAGAAAACTGTGTAAAACTCAATATTGTTAAAATAATCCGGTATGTCCGGTCTTACATCGGTTATATGACCGTAATAAGCATAATCATCAGCAGGATGATCATAATCACCTGAACTCTGTGTTGTATTGCAATCCCAAGAATTCCCGTCATCATCATAATCACATAATGACCTTGAAAACGGCGGGTCATGGTCAAAATGGTTATCCGATGTTATATTCGGGTCATCCGAATTTGACTCTCCGTCTCCTATTAATATGACAAAATTCTTCCTACAAGGAATCAGCACAAGCGAAGCTCCTTGTCCTGAATACATCGGGTCTTGCATTGAGCCTCTCCCGAAGAAGGTATATAGATTCCAGTGAGGCGGAACATAACTTATATAGTGAATTGCTTCAAGAACAGCATTTCCGACAGGTGTTCCGCCTTCCGGATCTGTATTATTTATTGCATTCAAAAAGGGTTCCATATCAGGGTCCTCTTCTGTTTCATAAAACTCTATCGGCAAATCCCATATTCTTGTTGAAAAGAAAAACAAACCGAATCTCGGAATTTCTTTTCCTTGGTCCCAGTTACCGTCTAAATCCTTATCCGCTATTTGTCTTATAACGCCCGCCTTGTATTCCACAGGAACCTTTGATACATCAACCCATGCATGATAGGTTCCGACTTCCGCCCACCTTCTTCCGCTTTCTACTTCTATTATAATTTCATCATTTGTTCCGGGATACACTCTGGAAATCGGTTTATTAAATCTGTAATTTATACCGCCTATACTAATGGAAGGTGTAGGCCATCCCGTGACACCCGCCTGATACCAGGAATAATAATTACTTCCTTCGGCAATCAGGGTATTTTTATCTATTAAAACAGTTGGAACACCTGCTCCGCCCGTCAAAACCCTTCTTGCAACATCAATCCTTGACATTATTGCCCAATTTAAAATATTCCCGGAAATTGAAGGACTCGTTGGATCTGCAACATTGAAATAAGTATGTGAGGTATCATATCCCACTGCTACCCATTGAAGGGCAGAATATTGGTAAATTGAATCAGGATGAAAGTATCCGTAATAAGTAAAATCAGGGGAATATTCTCCTGTTGTGTAAGAAGTACCGCTACCGTCGGGGTCAATATCCCTGGCAGCCCTCCATAGCATTGAACCTGTCATATCAAGGGTAATCAGAACATTTGCCTTCTCAACCATTGAAACCTGAGGCGGAGCTGAACAGGGCATTTCTTCTGCCTTTATATTTTGAAATAAAAGTATAGCAAAAATTAACATTAACTTTTTCATTATCCACCTCCCTTTATTCCGGTCGGGACCATTTTTAAAACCTCAACTATTCCCCTTTGACCCCTGGGATGAATTGCATCAGATAGAATCAGGAAAATCTGTCCTACACCTCCGCCTTTTTCCGAATATCCGAGACCAAGATAAGCAGCAGCAAACCTCAGATTAAATCCGGACCTCACAAAAACACCGATCATTTTAGGGTCAATCTTAACATTATAAGAGGCTATCTTTATTTCCTCTGCACTCAGCACATCCTCGCCAAGAAGGTATTTCTTTACTTTCCATATACCTTTCTCAATCCCACCTTCTGCTGCTTCAAATGCAGAAGCAAATCTTTCCTCTCCGCCTGTCACAAATATAGCCTTTGATGCGAGAAACATGGCAGTCCCCACTAACACCGTCAATAGGGCTGCCATCATTATGGTTGTTACAAGCGCTATGCTCTTTTTCATAACACACCTCCTTATTCAAAGTTTAAATTTCTGGGGTATACAACCCCTTGTAAAATTAATCTATCAAATCTTTTATCAGCCGAAGTTAAATTTATTACTCTGTTTTCACTCACAATTCTGTCTTTTCCGTATTTAAATCCCGGAATACCTTTTGAACGCACAATTAAAGTTACCCTTATTGCAAACTTTCTGTTAAATAATTCACTTTGAGGTATACCGGTTATATCATCCGTCCATTCGTCAGGGTCAATCTCACCATCCGGTTCGGTGCCTGTCAATCCGTCTATTCCGTAAGCAAATTGAATATCCTCAACATTTTCAAGAAAAATCGTATTATTTCTCCATAATATGTTATTTGAGTCAAGATAATATGTAACACCCGTGTTCAATAAAGATAAGTCTTTTACACCGAGAAAAATTGTTCCTGTTTTATATGTTATATTTCTGTCTATTATGATGTGATAAATAGAATCAGGGGTTAAATATGTTGTTTCAACATAAGAGCCTGTCACATTATCAAGCAACAATCTTGTATCAGGTTCAATTCCTATTATGTAATCTCCTGATCGGATATTCCTCACGGTATCTTCACCCCACCAATAAGTTGTTAAGAGTTCATTTGTTGCACTTCCTATTGCCGAGAAATTGCTTATGTTGAAGTGGGTCGTGGCAAGTTCAAGACCCAACGCAGCACCATAGATGGTAATTTGGTCCGCAGAATCCGCTCCCCCATCCTTAGAAATAATGATTGTATTTTCCGGCCCGAGACCGAAGCCCGCCATTCTTAGATCCCATTTTAAAATTTCAAAAGCAACCTGTGCATCAGTTTGTAAGGAGGAAACATTTTGAACCTGAATTGTTTTCCTGTGCTGAGAAACAAACACGGTTATCACAGCAGCAATAACCAAGGTGAATATCAACATACTGACCAAAAGCTCAACCAATGTAAATCCCCTTTTCATTTTCTACCCTCCTTTATAATATATTGTTTGCGAATTCACAAAAAATCTGTTATCCCTCCATAATACATAGACCCTTATATGAAGCAAATCAGAATCCAGAGAATCAGTCTTTATATTCCAAACAATTCTCCATCTCAAACCGAATGTATCCACAAAAATTTCATTGTCAGGGTTCGTTAAATCATCAAGTGTATTAGATGGGTTATTGTCTATAAGATAGGGGTGTTCGGGAGGGAGATTTTTTAATTCGTCCATAAAGGTTGTCAAAATTTGCCTTGCCCTCACTCTTTGACTGTTAAGCAGGTTTGCTTGCATTCCGAAAAAGACCCCGTTAAGAAGCCCGACAAAAAGAATCCCGAATATCACAAGGGCAACCAAAAGCTCTATCAATGTAAAACCTTTTTTTGCTCTTTTAATACCATCCATTTCCCCACCTCCATAATTTTATTCTTCCGGAGGATGAAACTCCTATTGCAAAGTCTCTTTCTCCGTCAGTTAAATAAAAAGCCCCCTGCGTTGCAGCTCCCCTTCTGTCCACAATTAATACATCTCCTTCAAATGCAACCCCATCAACATCAAGATTACCGCCTGCTTCTGTGACACCCACGGTTGCTTTTGAATAACCGAATCTTAATTTGCTTAAACTCCTTCTATTTCTTTCTACTCCGTTTATTTTTAAAACAAAATTATTACCAATTCTTATTATCTCAACCTGATTCTGAGTTGAAATTGCTAATTCTCTCCATGTTTTTAGGACTTGTGTTATCCTCTCCGCCTCTCCTTCCGAACTTACCTCTCCCAAATTACCAAGTGAAATAATCGCGATTCCGAATAAAACACCAAATATCGTTATCACAATCAGCATTTCAACCAAGGTAAATCCTTTCTTTTTTGTTTTCATTTTCCCACCTCCCTTTATATATAAAGCAAAATCTATTCCACCCATTTTTTCTTAAAAATTTTGTCAAAATGCGAAGAAAATGTTTACTTTGGGTAACACATTATTATTATTATTATTATTATTACATTTGCATTGTTTAATTAAAGAAACAGTGGAATTTCTGCACCTATTTTAAAATCATTTGCTCTATATATTCTTAACTAAAGGGGCTCTATAGAGGGGAAAATAAAAGTTCTCCGGTAAAGGACCCTTCTTTTTTCTCTCTTCTACCAATCTGTTATAAACTTTTTCATTATGCACAACTCCATACACATAATAAGGAAAATATAAGTCAGAAAAACCTGATTTAAATAAAAAAAGTGAATCTTTTCCTTTCATTCCTCCTCCGAGATGAAGTATTTCAAATCCCTTTTCTTTTGCGAATTTAATGGCAGAATAAATGATAAGGTGAGAACCTCCGAGTTTTCTGTGATTGAAATCAGAACCGGAAAGATAATAATGGAAAAATTTATTATATCCCAGAAACATAGAAGCAGCTATGGGAACATCTTTATAATATGCAATAAAAATATAAGAATGTTTAAATTTTTTAAAAAATTCCTTTATAAACCATAAAGGGAAAAAATAAAATTCTGATGCATTTCTCCTTTTCATTGTTTCAGTATAAAGTTTATGAAAAATCTCTATATCCTTTTCATCTCTTGATATCTTAATTTCAAATCCTTCTCTTATTGCTTTTTTGATTAAGGCTTTATGACCTTTCCGAAATTTTTTCTCGATTGTTTTTTCTTTTTCTGTGAGTTTTATAAAAACACTGTACGTAACAAGATTATAAACAAAATTTTTCTGTATAATTGAATCATCAAAAAAATAGGGATGAATCCTTGTAAATTCAGACACAATATTTTCAGAATAACAGAAATCTGTAAATTCTTTATAAAATTTTTTAACAAGTGATTTTTTGTTTTCTCCTTCCAAATGGATACCCCCGCATCCATAAGGAGAGGTAATATCATAAAAATTACTTTTACCTATTTTTCTTTTAATAAAAACTAAAAAAATTTTCCCCGATTCATTCTCGAATAAAACAATCTTAGGTACCCCGTCCATATATTTTGCCCATAAATTAAGATAATCTGATGAATAAAAAATATCGGGTAAAATCTCCTCCCATTTATCCTTTTTGTTAAAAATTTTAAACATTTCAAATATCCCTGTATTGTAAAGAAAGATTTGCTGTTATATTCAATTTTTTATCGAAAATTTCTTCTTTTGAATATTTATCAAAAAATTCAAGAACAACCCTTTTAATCTTTAAATCTCCTCTTATTCTCTTAAAAGGTAAAGGAATAAACCTTGGTAGTTTTCCTTTAAGAATCTTTTTTATATAAATCCCAACCTTTTGAACATCATAAACATCGTAGATATACCCTCCCCTTTCCCTCATTTTCTGCCTTCTCCCCATATTAATCACAGGAATTTTAAACACACATGCCTCATAAAGGGCACTTGAAGAATTACCTATCATGAATTTTGCATTTCTCATCAGGGAAAGATAATCCATAAAAGGAAAATTATTAAACAAAAGAAAATTACCTTTTAAACTTTCTGAATAAAGGAAATTATACATCTCTCTTCCACCCGGGTCAGTATTCGGAGAAATTGCGACAAAGGGAACATTGTATTTATATAATATATTCACAATAACTTTTAATTCCTCCAGTGACCTTTCCTTTTCATAAGGATGAGGATGATGAATCAAAAGGGCATATTTCTTTCTTTCATACAAATTATATTTTTTCTTAATTTCCTTATAATCAGGAATTTTCTTAAAATCAAGGGAATATACCCCGAGATTTCCCACCACAAAAATTCTTTTTTTATCCTCTCCCATTTTTATAAGATTTCTCTTACTATTTTCGGTCGCAGGAAAATGAATATGCGCAAGTTTTGAAACGGAATGTCTTATATATGTATCAGGTATTAAAAAGGAGGTGTTATCTCCTCCGTGAATATGGGCTATCGGGATCTTCAAAAAAACAGCTGCAAGTGAAGCAGATAAAATTTCTATTCTGTCTCCGAGAACAAAGATAATATCTGGATTTAAATTTTTAAAAACTTGAACAAACTGAATTATTCCCTGTCCGAGGGAAAGAGGTAAGGAATCATCAAGATCTGAGTCAATATGAAAAGGAACCTCGGCAGAAATTTTAAAACCATCATTTATAATTTCCTTTTTTGTTAAACCGAAAAAAGGAGAAAGATGTGAACCTGTAACCACAAGCTTAAAATCAAATTCTTTTGAATTCTTAAATGTTTTCAAAACAGGATATAAAAGTCCATACTCCGATCTTGAACCTGTAATAAAAAGCGTTTTTATTCTTTTCATAAGTTTCAATTATAATGAAAAAATCATGCGGATTTTAAATTTAAAAATAAAAAATGTTGGTAGAAAAATAATAGATAACTTTCTCGGAGTAAAAAATAAAATTATAAAAATTAAATTTTCGGAAAATAATAAGCAATTTAATTGCTTTATTCCGGATGATCAGTTATGGATTTCTATAAAAGAAATATTACTCATCGGAGAATATGAAAGAAAAAAAGAATTTGCTTTGGATAAGATATCCGGAAATGTATTGATAGATGCAGGAGCTCACGCCGGATTATATTCTCTGAAAGCTTCTCCTTATTTTAAGAAAATAATAAGTATTGAACCGCATCCCGAAATTTACAGGCTCCTGACTCAAAATATCAAGATTAATAAAGTAAAAAATATATCACCTCTGCAAAAAGCTCTATGGTATGAAGAAGATGAAGAAATGAAATTAGTGGAATCACCTTACAATACTGCTAACAGTTCATTAGTATCAGATAATACAGACTCCCGGAACAAAATATTTTCGGTGAAAACCCTCTCTTTAAAAGACCTTGTTTCTAAATACGGAAAAATCAATTTATTAAAAATGGATATTGAAGGAGCCGAACTTGAGGTAATTACTCAAACCCCCTGTGAAATACTCAAATGTATAGATGCGATTGTGGCAGAGATTCATGCCTGTAGGACCCCTGTTTTATTGTCTCAAATTGTAAATAAACTTAAAACATGTGATTTTGAAGTGGAGATTCTTAAGAGGCCTCAATTCTATTATAAAGAGTCCGTGAAAAAAATAATAAAAAATTGGAAAAAAGTAAAAGGCTTGACAAAACTGAAATTATTATCAATTTTTTCATTCACTTTTTTTAAAATTTTAGAAAAGTCCAGAATGATTCATATTTCGGAATTCGAAGGCACTAAGATGTTATTTGCAAAAAGAAAAAAGAATACATAAGTTTTACATAATTTTTTGAAAAAAGAAATAAAAAATCCTTAAAATGAATAATTAAATTGCGGGTTCAAATCCTGTAAAAAAATAAAAATAAAAGATGGAAAAACTTTCAACAAAAGAATACCAGACCGTTTCTTATATTTCCGGCCCGCTCCTTTTTCTGGAAGGAGCAAAAGACTTTTCCTATGCTGCTCTTGTTGAAATAATAATGCCGGACGGCTCAACCAGAAAAGGACAGGTTCTCGAGGTATCAGAAAAATATGCGGTAATTCAGGTTCTTGAAGGGACACTCGGACTCGATGTTGCTTCTACAAAAGTGAGATTTCTGGAAGATCAAGTTCATCTGGGAGTTTCAAAAGAAATGGTAGGAAGAATTTTTAACGGAAGAGGAGAACCCATAGACGGACTACCTGCTCCTACACCCGAAAAAAGACTTCCCATTGTAGGTGCTGCAATAAATCCTATTGCAAGGGATAAACCCTCCGATTTTATTCAAACGGGAATTTCTGCAATTGACGGATTTAACACCCTGGTAAGAGGACAAAAACTTCCCATATTCTCGGGTGCAGGACTTCCTGCAAATGAAATTGCTGCAATGATAATGAAATATGCTAAGGTAAGGGGAGAGGGTGAAGAATTCTTAATCGTGTTTGCAGCAATGGGCTTGACATCAAGAGAATACGCATATTTTATGAAGGAATTTAAAGAAAGCGGGGCACTGGGAAGAATAGTCGCATTTGTTAATCTTGCGGATGACCCTGCTGTTGAAAGATTATTAACACCGAGATTTGCCCTAACGGTTGCAGAATACTTCGCCTTTGAACTTGATTATCATGTGCTTGTTATTCTCTCAGACATGACAAATTACTGTGAAGCATTAAGGGAAATAGGTGCTGCAAGGGAAGAAGTTCCCGGTAGAAGGGGTTATCCGGGCTACATGTATACCGACCTTGCAACAATGTATGAAAGAACAGGAAGAATTAAAGGTAAAAAAGGTTCTATTACACAGATTCCCATTCTCACAATGCCTGACGATGATATTACTCACCCTATTCCTGATTTAACAGGTTATATAACCGAAGGACAAATCGTTTTGTCAAGGGAATTACACAGGAAAGGAATTTTTCCTCCTATTGATATTCTAATGAGTCTATCACGACTGATGAATCTCGGAATAGGTGAAGGAAAGACCACCGCATATCACAGAGAATGGAAAGACCAACTTTACGCTTGTTACGCAAAAGGAAGAGATATGAGGAGACTTGTTGCAATTGTGGGTGAGGACGCATTAAGTGATATAGATAAGAAATATTTGAGACTGGCTGATGAATTTGAGCACATAATGCTCAATCAGGGTGACAAAGAAAGGTCAATAGAAGAAACCCTGGAAATAGGTTGGGAAATAATGGGAATGCTTCCAAAGACCGAATTATCAAAAATCAAAAGAAAATACCTTGACGAATTTTACAAAGAATGGATACCAAAACAGGCAAAGGAAGCTTATTAAAAGAAATAGAAAAAGACGAAGTCTGGGGAGATGTTTTCCGAATGGTAGCCCAGCAAGTGGAGAAAGCTTTTATCATAGGAAATATAAATGAAAAATACTTTGAGACTCTTTTAGAACCGGAAAGAGTCTTAAGGGTTTCAATCCCCGTGGTAATGGATAACGGTGAGATAAAATGTTTTGCAGGTTACAGGGTTCAGCATTCAACAGCAAGAGGACCTGCTAAAGGAGGGATAAGATATCATCCGAATGTCACACTTGACGAAGTCTCTGCACTTGCTGCTTGGATGAGCTTTAAAAATGCTCTTGTGAATATTCCTTTCGGTGGAGGAAAGGGAGGAATCAAAGTAAATCCTTCGGATTTAAGTGAAGGGGAGTTAATCAGACTGACAAGGAGATATACATCCGGAATCCTTCCGCTTATAGGACCTTATAAAGATGTTCCTGCACCTGATGTAAATACAAATCAACTTATTATGGATGTGATTATGGATACCTATTCAATGTTTCAGGGATTTACGGTGCCGAGTGTGGTCACAGGAAAATCGGTATCATTGGGAGGCTCGGTCGGAAGAAGAGAGGCTACAGGCAAAGGAGTATTCTTTGTCACAAAAGAATATCTTGAATTGAAAAATAAGAAAATAGAAAATTTGAAAATCGGAATCCAGGGATTCGGTAATGTGGGTTCTGTTGCAGCACTTTCTTTTTATTCCGCAGGAGCAAAGGTATGTGCAATTACAGATGTATCAGGCGGAATTTATAATGAAAAAGGTTTGGATATAAATAAGATTTTAAATGAAATCAAAAATAAAAAATTTCTTAAAAATATAAAAGGAGAGGGAGATTTTATCGAAAACAAAGAACTTTTTGAACTTCCGGTTGATGTTTTAATTCCTGCTGCAATTGAAAGACAGATAACAGAAGAAAATGCGGATAAAATAAAAGCATTCTTAATCGTAGAGGGAGCAAACGGACCCGTAACCCCGGAAGCAGAGAAAATTTTACTTGATAAAAATATTGTAATAATACCCGATATTCTTGCAAATGCAGGGGGAGTGATTGTTTCATATTTTGAATGGGTACAGGACCTCCAGTTTTATTTCTGGAAAGAAGAAGAAATATTTGAAAAACTTGAAGAAATACTCAAAAATGCCCTTCATGAAGTCATTAAAACCTCCGAGAATTTTAAGACTGATTTAAGGACATCCGCACTCATAATAGGGATCTCGAGAATAATTGATGCAATAGAAAAAAGGGGTATTTTCCCATAAAAAAAGAAGTAAGTGTTTTAATTCCGGGTTATAACGAAGAGGAAAATATTGATGATTTAATAAAAGAAATAGAAGAATTTATAAATAAGTATAACCTGAAAAACTGGGAATTTATTTATATAGATGACGGTTCAACTGATAATACAAAAGAAAAAATCAAACCTTATCTTGAAAAATATGACTGGCTCAAGTTCGTATCATATAAAAGAAATATGGGAAAAACCTATGCACTTCAGAAGGGCAAAGAGGTTGCGGAAGGAGAGATTTTTGTAATATTTGATGCGGACCTTCAGTTTTCCTTAGAAGATGCAAAAAAACTTGTTGACAAAGTTAAAGAAGGATACGATATTGTATGCGGTAAAAAGGTGGGAAAATATCAGAAAAAATTTGTCTCTTTTGTTTATAACAATTTAACACGACTTCTTTTCGATGTTCCTGCAACGGATATGAATTCAATGAAGGCAATAAGAAGAGAAGTTCTTGAAGAAGTTCCTTTAAGAAAAGATTGGCACAGATACATAGTTGTATGGGGATGGGAATACGGATTCTCTGTATCAGAATTACCTGTAGAACTGAGACCGAGAAGGCACGGTGTGAGCAAATACAGGGGATTAAAAAGAATATTAATAGGTTTTCTTGACCTTATAGCAGTGAAAATACAACTATCCTTTATGAGAAAACCGATGCTTTTATTCGGGACTCTGGGAATATTATCCTTTACAATCGGAATCGCAGGAGCACTTATAGGTCTTTACCTCAAATATTTCTTACATAAAAAGGTAAGGTTAATATCCATAATCTTCTTACTTGCTCTATTTTCGATACTAAGTATTTCACTTTTTGTAGTCGGTTTTCTCGGTGAGGCAATAGCGGGTATTTATGACAGGCTTGATAAAATTGAAAAAGATAATCTCAAATCTTAGTTTACAAAATATGCCGCTCCCCTTACAGTAGTGCAATTTCCGTTTTTTTTGATATTTTTTAAACTTTTTCCGCTTGAGAGGCATATCTCTGTAACAGTTGCATTTATGCGACTCAAATTATTTTTATTCCAATTCAATAAATATAACTACGAAACCTAATAACAATTTGACATCCAAATTTGCAACAGCCCTACGGAAAAGTATATTCTATGAAAAAATGCGGTTGAGAAAATCATTCTTATATTCAGGATAAAAAAGACGTTTGTGCAATAGATCACACTGCTACCTATATTTCACTTTTAAATGTGCTCAGGTAATCCAAACTGTCCAGCAGATTCATGTTCTATGGCCTCCTTATCTTTTTATATATCTGTTTAAGGTCCAAAAGAAAAAAATTGTATTTATATCAAATTTGCTCCTATTATAATCTGTCCTACAGAAATTCCACCATCATTCGGAGGTATTCTTGAATGCATATAAACTTTTTTTCCTTTTATTTTTCTGAAAACAAGTTCTGTTAAAAGTTTGTTCTGAAAAACACCTCCGCTTAAAATAATTTTATAATTTCCCGCAATTTCACTTATTTTTTTTATGATTTCCGAAAGGGTTAAATGGAATTTATAGGCAATAAAGGATTTTTCCTTTTTATTTTTTAAATCATCAATTATACCTTTAAATAAGAGAATCCAGTCTATGACATAATATTCATATTTTTTTATTTCAAAATCATAAAAGGAATTTAAATTACCTTTATAATTCTCTGCAAGCCATTCCAACATCATTGCCGACTGTCCCTCATAGGTTATCTTCTGTCTTAAACCCAGAATTGAAGAAACGGCATCAAAAAGACGACCCGCAGATGTTGTCCTGAATATTGAGAGATTTTTCCTGTATGCACTTTTAAAGATTTTTTTCTCATTTTCACTTAAACTTCTTACAGGCTCAAAATCCGTATCAAAAATATCTTCTCCGAAAATTTCATATAAAACCCCTATTGCACTTCTTCTCGGCTCCTTAATCGCCCTATCACCACCGAGCAAACCGAATTCCCTGAAAGTTGCAAATCTTTCAAAATCTTTAAAATCACATATTAAAAATTCACCACCCCATATCTTTCCGTCCCTTCCATATCCTGTTCCATCCCATGAAACTCCTAAAACCTTTTCCTCAGTTTTATTCTCAATCATACAGGATGCAATATGGGCGTGATGATGAAAAACCTTTATAAGAGGAATATTCTCTTTTTTACTTATTTCCTCTCCGTATTTTGTTGATAAATATTCGGGATGGGCATCACACACAATAAGCTCCGGTTTGAATTCAAAAAGTTTTTTAAAATCCTCTATGACCTTTTTAAAGGCATTGAAGGACTTTTCATTATCCAGATCACCTATATGCTGGGAAACAATTATTCTGTTAAATTTTGAAATTGCAATTGTGTTTTTCAAATAGGGACCGAGGGCAAGAATCTGAGGAAGGGTTTTTTTTAAGATGAAGGGCATAGGAGCATAACCCCTTGCCCTTCTTGTAATCACCGGCTTTTCATTAATAATTTTCACAACAGAATCATCAATATATCTTTCAATGGGTCTGTTGTTCATCAGAAAATAATCTGCTATATTTTTCAATCTTGAAAGAGCCTCTTCATTTTTAAAAGCAATCGGTTCTTCTGTTAAATTTCCTGATGTGCATATTAAAGGAAAATCTATTTTACTCATTATTAAATGATGTAAAGGAGTATAGGGAATCATAACCCCTATATACGGATTATCGGGTGCGCAGTATTTTGATAAATCAGTATTCCTTTTTGCCTTGACAATTAAAATGGGTGCCTGGGGTGATAAAAGAACTTTTTCTTCAATTTCTGAAATAAAAGCATATTTTTTAATATGTTCTATATTCTTAAACATTATTGCAAAGGGTTTTTCATCCCTTTTCTTTCTTTTTCTCAATTCCAGAACACATTTGTCAGAAAGGGCATTTGTTAAAAGCTGAAAACCTCCTATTCCTTTTAATGCAATTATTTTACCTTCTTTTAAAAACTGAACGGTTTTTTCAATTGCGGATTTTCTTTTACATATAAGTTTTCCTTCAGAATCAGTTAAATAAACATAAGGACCGCAGACAGGGCAGGCATTGGGCTGTGCATGAAATCTCCTTTCAAGGGGATTTTCATATTCTTCTTTGCATTCAGGACACATTTTAAAAATCTTCATTGTTGTATTTTTTCTGTCATAAGGAATATTTTGAATTATGCTGAATCTCGGGCCGCAATTTGTGCAGTTTGTGAAGGGATAATTAAATCTTCTGTTTTCAGAATCAAAAATTTCCTTTACACATTCATCACATGTTGCAATGTCAGGCAAAATAAGGGCAATCTTTTCGCCTTTTTCCTCTGATTTTAAAATCAAAAAGTCTTTATCATTTTTTAAATTTATTTCTTTTATTTCAAAAAAAGTATATTCTGAAAGGGGAGGTTTTTTTGTTTTGAGGTCGGAGATAAAACTTTTTAAATCCTCTTCCTCTCCTTCAACTTCAATTAAAACTCCTTCAGGATTATTTCTTATAAAGCCCTTTAAATTCTTTTCCTTTGCAATTCTGTAAACAAAAGGTCTGAATCCGACACCCTGGACAGTTCCCTGAATTTGAATTTTTAATCTTTTCAAGGACATATCTTTAATTATAAAGTTTTAAATTTCTTTGAGTATTTTCTCAAAGACCTCTACAAGGTTCCGATTTAACACTTTATTAAAAGTTCTAAGCCATTTTCGGATATATTTTTTATCAAAATCAGGATTTTTTAAAATCATTTTTCTTGCGTCCTCGATGTCAACGGGTCTTCCAGAGACAATTTTATGTATTATCACATCCTCCAAGGAGGCAAACTTGATATATTTTTTGCCTATCTTCACTTTTTTTACTCTTTTCATTGCTTCTTTTTCATAATCTGAAAATGAAAATATAAAATCTATTCTTATTTTTGTCCTCTTGTCAATTACCGGAAAAACAAAAGTTTTTTTTACAAATTCCCTATGATTTTTAATAAGCGCAGAAAAGTTTAATTTTTTACATATTTTTTCTATTCTTTCTATTTCTGAAGGTGTTAAGTTGAGCGTTATATCAATATCTTTTGTAAGTCTCGGTTCTCCGTATATAAGAACTGCCTGTCCTCCTATTATCATATATGAAATTTTATCTTTATCCAGTTCTCTTCCGATTTTTTCAAGAAGTGTCCTAAACACCGTTAATCACCCTCGCATATTCAATATCTTTTTCAATATCCTCAAGCGGATTTTTTAAAGGAAAAATTTTAAGAAATCTTGCTTCTTCGTACAGAGCCTCAACCACTTCAAAATTTTCTTTTATACTGTTTTTCTTTTTATATATTTCCCTTTCGAACTTTTTCCATGTTTTATTGTTCTTAATCATTTCATTATTTTTTCTTTAGCATTTTTTATAAAATCCACAACTTCTTTTATTCCTTCATTTTTAAGGGCAGAAATAAAGAAAATTATCAGTTCTTTTTTTATTTTAAAAATATCCTGTTTAACTTTTTCAGAATCAAAGGATAAATAAGGCAGAAGGTCTGTTTTATTTATAATTATTGCATCAGCAGTTAAAAATGCTTTCGGATATTTCAAAATCTTATCATCTCCTTCTGGTGTTGAAATTATAACTATTCTCAAATGTTCACCTAAATTATAAGAAGCAGGACATACTAAATTTCCAACATTTTCAATGAAAAGATACTCTGTATCTTCCGGAATCAAACTTAAAGCCTGTTTTATCATTATTGCTTCCAGATGACAAACACCTTGGGTCACTATTTGAAATGCTCTAATTTTTGCTTTCCTTAATCTTTGCGCATCCCTTTCTGTCTGAACATCACCCACCAAGACACATATCTTCTCTTTTTCGAAATAGTGAGCAAGTTTTTCAATTAATGTAGTCTTTCCCGAACCCGGGGAAGATAGCATATTTATCACAAAAATCTTTTTTTTATTGAAAAAATCCCTTAATTCTTTTGCAATTGCCTCATTTGCCTTTAAAAGTGAAATTGAAACATTTTCCGAAATTATTTCAGGCATTGTTAAATTTATACTCTACGGAACGATGAATTCAATCCTTTTTATCATAAGTGAATCACCTTTAATTATTTTACCGCCGAATTCTTCACATTCAGGACACTGAAAGGGAAAGGTATCAGGCTGAAACACCTTACCACAATTTTCACATTCTATTTCTATTTCCTGCATGTGTATATCCAGTTTCGCCTCCTCAAATTCGGTTCCCTTTTTCAAGGCTTCAAATGCCTCTTTTAAAAGAACAGGTTCTGCACCCGATATTTTTCCAACTTCAATTTCTATCTTTAATATTTTTGCCTGCCTTTGAATTTTCTCCTTTACTATCTCAAAAAGATTCTGAATCAAAGAAAATTCATGCATGATTCATAATTTTTTATAATATTTGAGAAAGATGTCTTTAAGAAAACAGAGTTTTTCTTTTAATTCAGGAGATAACCCGAGACCGGGAGCAATTGACATGGGTCTTATTCCGAACACAAAAATTCTCTTCGGAGATTTACCCATGAGTTCAAGGATTCCTATTAATTCCCTTATACCTATTTCATGAAAGGAAAACTTTACGGGTATCTTTTTATCTTTTATTTCAAACCAGACAAATTCTTCTGGATAATCCATTCTTATTGCATCCACAAAAATCACACAATCTTTGTTTTCAATTTCAGAAACCAGGGAAAGATTTATATTACCTGCTTCTATAACATCCGCATCAGGAATTTCTTTTTTAATATAATTTACAAAATAAGTTCCCACTCCCTCATCCTGCATTAACGGGTTTCCTATACCTATAATCAGTTTTTTCCTTATACCCTTTTCCTTAAATTGCTTTTATTTTATATACTTCATTTGTTTCAGGGTCAATTACATGAACCGCACATGCAATACACGGGTCAAAGGAATGCACAACCCTTAAAATTTCAAGGGGTTTCTTCGGGTCTGCAACAGGTGTTCCGAGCAATGCTGTTTCGAGCGGTCCTTTTTGTCCTTTATCATCTCTTGGACACGCATTCCAGGTTGTAGGCACCACGCATTGATAATTTTCTATTTTATAATTCTTTATTCTCACCCAGTGTCCGAGTGCACCCCTGGGTGCTTCCCATAATCCCACACCCTCTCCGTTTTTCGGAATCTTATAATCATTAAATACCTTTACATTTCCTTTTTTCACTTCTTCTACAAGTTCATTAATCCATTCTTCCATTTTTTCTGCAATGATTTTTGATTCAATGACCCTTGCTGCAAGTCTTCCGACTACGGATTTAAGAATTCCGATATTTCCTTTTTGTCCGAGTTTTTCAAGAAGGGTATCAACCTCTCTTTTAACCGGTTCAACACCTTTTAAATATGCAATAAGCACCCGTGCCAAAGGACCCACTTCCATGGGCTTTCCTTTATATCTCGGTGCCTTTAACCAGGAATATGTGGTATCCGTGTCATATTTCTTATATTCCGGTTCGGTGCGTCCTTTCTTTGGATTTAAGGGTTTTGTGTATTTATAAAAGGAATGTTTTACATGTTCGGTAACCTCATCAGGAGAGACATTTTCAACCTTCATTTTTTCTTTGAATACCGCACCGCTGGGCAATAATCTTTTTTCCATTTTTCTTGATTTGTCATCAAAAACACCCCATGAAAGATAATTCTCAACACCCTTTCCGATTTTTGCCCATTCAAGATAATAGGGAGCAAGAGCAAGCAAGTCTTGATACATAACCTTATTCACAAAGTCCTTAATTTTTTGAAGTTTATACATAAAGGTTCTGATTTCCCTTATTTCCGGAATCTTCGTTAATCCGCCCGGCGGGGTATTCATGTGCATGGGCATTTTACCTCCGAAAATGGCGGTAAGTTTTGATGCCTCTGCCTGTATTTCAAGTGCCTTTAAATAATGGGAAACAACCAGGAGATTCAGATCAGGAGGAAGTTTATATTCAGGATGACCCCAGTAACCGTTTGTAAATGGACCGAGTTGACCTGCTTCAACAAAACTATTTAATTTTTGTTTTAATTCCTTGAGGGATTTTTCTTTCGGTTCTGCTTTGAGTGCGGATACAATGTCAACATAATCAAGACCGTTGAGATGATAGAACCATAAAATATGAGAATGAAGATACTGCGTTCCTTCAATTAAGTTTCTTACAATCCTTGCAATTTCAGGTGGTTCAACATTAAATGCTTTTTCAAGTGCAAAAACGGATGTCAAACCATGCGGGATAGGACATACCCCGCAAATTCTCTGTGTAATAATCCATGCATCCCTGGGGTCCCTTCCCTTTAATATTATTTCAATTCCCCTGAAGAGTGTACCGGAACTCCATGCATTTTTTACCTTACCTTTTTCAATTTCAACCTCAATTCTTAAATGTCCTTCAATTCTTGTTATCGGGTCAATTATTAATTTTGTCATTTTATTTACCTCCCTTTAATTTTATGAGGGATTAGTTCATGACAATCCGTACATGTTGCTCCTTCCGGAATTTCAATTAAAGGCAGTGCGACATAGAAGGGCATGAATTTATCCGGGAAACCGGGTTCCACACATCCTATGCACGGTGAACCTGCTCCCACACACCAGTTTACCCTTCCGTTCCATTTAACAATCGGGCAATTTGAATAGGTTTCAGGTCCTTTACATCCCAATTTATGAAGGCAGTAATTCTGATTTATGACCACATCTCCGAATTTTTCCGCATATTCTCCGTTATCATAATGAGCCCTTCTTTCACAGGCATCATGTACCCTTTCACCGTAAATTTTCTTGGGTCTCCCGTATCTGTCAAGTTCGGGAACCCTTCCGAACATGAGAACATGAACAATAACAGAAAGAACCCATTCCGGATTAACAGGACAACCCGGAAGATTCACACATTTTATTTTTAAAGCCTCTGCAACTCCTTTTGCACCCGAGGGATTGGGTTTTGCTGACGGAATCCCGCCGAAGGAAGCACATGCACCGATTGCAAGAACTTTTTTTGCTTTTGAAGCAACCTCCTTTGCAATTTCCAGCATATCTTTTCCTGCTATTGTTCCGTATCCTTTTTTTGTCGGAATTGCACCTTCAATTATGCAGATATAACCTCCCTGTTTTACAAATTCTTCAATAATGCTTTCTGCGGATTCACCTGCAGGAGCCATGATTGTTTCATTAGAATCAAGGGAAATAATATCCAAAACAATTTTTGCAATTGAAGGAGATTCTGCTTTAATAAAACTTTCGGTGCAACCTGTGCATGCAGCGAAATTGAGCCATAAAACAGAGGGTTTTTTCATTGCCTTTTCAAGAGCATGGGCAATTTCCGGAATCCATAGTTTTGAAAGCCCGAGAAGGGCCGTGATTTTCCCGCAAAGGGCTAAGAACTCCCTGCGGGAATAATTTTCTATTTTAGAAATTTTAGCCATATTTCCCTCCTTTTTCTTTGGCTGATTAAAATTTTAATAAAAGATTTCTCAAAAATTCAATTAAATTGTTAAATTAAATTGTTTTTTAGATTATTTTTTTAATTTTTTTTTATAATTTTTTATGGAAAAAAGAAAACTTTTTATCCCGGGTCCGACCGAAGTAAGGGAGGAGGTGTTAGAGGTTCAAAGAAAATGGATGATAGGTCACAGGGAGAAAGACTTTTCAGAGCTTTATGAGAGAATTATAAATAAATTAAGAAAAGTTTTTAACACAAAAAACGAAATTATGGTATTCACCTCCTCCGCAACCGGTGTAATGGAAGGTTCTGTACGAAATCTTATAAACGATAAGCTCCTTTCTACAATTTGTGGTGCATTTTCAAAGCGATGGGCCGAAATTGCTGAAAGATGCGGAAAAAAGGTGGAAAAAATTGAAGTTGAATGGGGCAAAGCGATTAAACCGGAAATGGTTGAAAAAGAATTAAAAAAAGAAAACTATGAGGCGATTTTAATAACCCATAATGAAACATCAACGGGTATTACAAATCCTTTAAAAGAGATCTCGGAAGTCGTAAAGAATGTATCTCCTGATACTCTGATTCTTGTTGATGCCGTTTCTTCACTTGCAGGAATAAAGATTGATATAGATGAATGGGGTATTGATTGCATATTTGCAAGTGTTCAGAAATGTTTTGCTTTGCCTCCGGGTCTTACCGTATGTATAATAAGTGAGAAAGCTCTCAAAAAAGCAGAAAAAGTTAAAGGAAGGGGTTATTATTTTGACTTTCTTTTAATGAAAAAATATTTTGATGAAAGGAAACAGACACCTGCAACTCCTGCGATTTCCCTTTTATATGCTCTTGATTATCAATTAAATAGAATGCTTGAAGAGGGAATGGAACAAAGATTCAGAAGACATAAAGAGATGGCTGAAAAGGTCAGGAATTGGGCTTTAAATAAAGGATTTGAGTTATTTCCTGAAAAAGGATATGAAAGTAATACCGTTACTGTTATAAAGAATAACAAGAATATTGATGTCCCAGGACTTATAAATAATTTAAAGCATAGAGGATTCACAATTGCAAACGGATACGGAAAATTAAAAAATATCACTTTCAGAATAGGACACATGGGAGATCTAACTGTAGCTGAAATAGAGGAACTTTTAAAAAATATTGAAAATTTATATAATTAATTTTTATTAAAAACATAATATCTTTTAACCGTAAATCACCGTATTCCAACTAACTACACCTTAAAATACCGAAAAAACGAACTTTATATTACCAGAAAACTGAAATTACCCCGTAATTATCCCTTTATTTCACATTTTCCTTAAGCCATTCAAGGGTCACACTTTTCGGTCTTTCAATGGGTAAACCGAGCGCCCTATCCCATATTATCTGAACAGCAATACCTATTGATCTTGATACACCGAAAAATACGGTATAATAAGGAAATTCCCTAATACCGTAATGATAAAGCAAACAACCTGAATGGGCATCGACATTTGGCCAGGGATTCTTTGCTTTACCCTGCTTCTGCAAAACGGGAGGCACAACCTCATAAAGCAAAGAAACAACTTTGAAGATTTCATCATCAGGCATATGCTTTAATGCAAATTCTCTGAATGCGGTATACCTGGGGTCAGTCTGTCTCAAAACAGCATGTCCGAATCCAGGAATTACCTGCCCCGCATTTAATGTGTCCCAGCAATATTGCTCAAGTTCTTCTTTTGTAGGCGTTCTGTCAGGGTATTTTTCCTTTATTTTTAAAATCCATCTCAAAACTTCCTGGTTGGCAAGTCCGTGTAAGGGACCAGCAAGACCGTTCATGGCAGAAGAAATTGCATAATAAACATCCGAAAGAGCCGAAGCAACAAGATGTCCGGTATGAGCCGAAACATTACCGCCTTCGTGATCACAATGCAAAACCATATAAAGCCTCATAAGATCATAAACTTCCGGCTCATCAAAACCCAGCATGTGCGCAAAATTTGCAGCCCAATCAAGCGAAGGATCAGGATCAATTTGCTTATCGTCTTTATAAAGATACCTATAAACAAACGCAGCAACCCTGGGCAATCTTGCAAGAAGGTCAAGAACATCTTCATATACATATTCCCAGTATTGTGCCTTTGAAATCCCTTCCCAGTATGCCTTTGTGAATTTTGACTCCTTCTGCATTGCCAGAATTCCCATTGAAAAGAGACACATGGGATGTGAATCTTTTGGCATTTTCCTTATTGCATCAAATACATAAGAAGGGACATCCATCCTCTTTTTAAATTCCTCCTGCACCTCTCTTACATTTTCCTCCGTAGGAATGTCACCGGTCAAAAGTAGATAAAATATTCCCTCTGGAAGTGGTTCAGAACCCCCTTCTGCCTTTGGCAATTTTTCCCTGATTTCAGGAATTGTGTATCCTCTGAATCTTATTCCTTCCATAGGATCAAGAAGTGAACCTTCCCACACCATGCATTTTACACCTCTCATTCCACCATACGCCTGATTTACTGTGACTTCGGATATTACCTTATCACCATGTTTTTCCCTGAATTCCTTGGTTTCCGCAAATCTTTTATTTATTTTTTCTCTTAAAACTTCTTTTAACATTTTTTTCCCTCCTTGATTTAAATAAAGGGAATATAACCCTTAAAATCAATTATATGAATAAATCATATCAAAATTCAATCAAATTTGTAAAAATGGAAGGAACGGGAAATGACTTTATAATTATTGAAGAAAAATTGAATGTCAAAAAAATTCAAAAATTGACCCCTTTTTTATGTAATAGAAAAAAAGGAATAGGTGCGGACGGTATCCTAATTCCTTTGAATAATAGAAAATATGACTTTAAGATGATTTATTTCAATTCTGACGGCTCAAGAGCAGAATTTTGCGCAAACGGAGCAAGATGTCTTGTCTATTACATGTTCCTTAAAAATAGAAAAAAAAGATTTAAATTTATTGCAGATGATGGAATCCATGAGGGAGAAGTTATTGATGAGAAAAATAAATTAATAAAGATAAAATTAAAAAATCCGGAATTTAAAGGTGAATTTTTAATAAAAGAATTTAAAAATGAAAAGTTTTTTCTCATAAATTCAGGTGTCCCTCATCTTATACAAGAAACAAGCAATTTATTAAAAATAAATGTTAAGGAAAAAGGGAAATTTTTGAGATTTCATCCGTTTTTTAAACCTCATGGAACAAATGTTGATTTTATTAAGATAAAAGGAAATAAGATTTTTATAAGAACATACGAAAGGGGGGTTGAAGATGAAGTATCATCATGCGGAACAGGTGCGGTTGCCTCTGCTTTTTTTGCAAAGATGAAAAGTAATTTAAATGAGTTTGAAATTTATACAAAAGAAGGAGAAGTTCTTAAAGTGGAATTTAATAAAAAGGGTACATTTCTGACAGGACAAGTAAGAATTGTTTTTAAAGGAAAAATTGAACTTTCTTATTTTCCTATAAGATAAACCTTTGAAAATTTATCAAAATCAAGTATTTTATTTGCGAGCAATTTTATGTCCTTAGATTTTATATTCTTAAAATTGTTTAATAAAAACTCATCAAAGTCCTCTCCGAGTCCTGTATAAATATAAAAACCTTCATAAAAACTTCTGGTTTCCGGATTTTCAAGACGCCTTGACATATTTCCGATAAAGGAATTAATCGCAATTTCAAATTCGTCTTTATTTATCCTTCTTTTTATGTTATTAAACTCTTTTTTTAAAGCATTTATCACTCTATCTATACCCTGTTTTGAAGTCCCAATCTCAAAATAAAAAATAAGATAACCTGGGAAAATTTTTATTCCTGAATATAATCTATATGAAAGACCGAGTCTCTCCCTTATGCCTTCCTGCATTTTATCACTTAAAATCAAAGCAAGTGCAATATACTTCAAAACATCCTCTCTTTTTTCAAATTTAAAAATGCGTCCGCCTATTATGTAACTTTGTAATCTATCCGTGTAAATGGTATCATTAAATATTGTATTATTGAATTCTAAAGTCCTTCCTTTTCTATTTTCCGAGAATTTCAAAAGTTCTTTTTCAAAATTTTTATCTTTTTTTGAAGATTCATAAGTTATAATAATGTTTTCTTTTTTAAATATATTTTTCGCATAACCATAAAGGTCATCGGGTGTTATGCTTTCAATTTCATCTATCTCACCGTATAGGGACCTTTTCAATCTTTCTTTAAAAATCCTCTTTTCAAATTCATCCCATGCTTCTTGTCTCGGATCATTCTCTGCAAGGTTTTTGACAAAAATTGCCTCCTTTTTCGCCTTATTGAAAGAAAAAGAATCAATTTCGGGATTTAAAATTTCTCCGAGAATATCCAACACATCTTTTCTTTTATCCGAGGGAAATACAATCCTTATATATGCAAAATCTCTTCTGTGATAATAGTCATCAAACGGAATATAAGGATTATCGCAACTTTTTATCTTTAAACCGAGTGAATCAGTTTTATCTTTTATTTTTTCATTCCAGATTGCTCTGAAAAACACTTGAGAGAGACCGTTTTTGCCCTTCGGCTCATAAAAGATTCTCTTTTTTAAAAGAATATGAATTGCCTCAGGGAATATTTCTGCCTTTTTTTCCTCCTCGGGTTTATTTATTACAAAAATTGTCCTTTTATTTTTAAACACTTCTTTCCAAAAATCCGAAAAGCTTTCAAAATTAATGTTTTTAATTTGAGAATAAATCTTTTCCTTAATAAAAGGGTCATCATAAATAAGGTAATCAGTTTCATAAAAGATTGAATAAACAGGGTCAAGGTCTTCATAAATTTTTCTGCTTAAAATTTTGTTTTTTATCTTCTTGAAATCACTTTTTTTCAAATTTTTTAAAAATTCAATCACAAATTCTTTAAGTTTCACCTCATAAATAAAAAGGGAATCAAAATTATTAAATTTTTTAAGGGTAATTTTAAAAAGTGAAATACCGAATTTCCTTTTTGTTTCATATGAAAAGCCTGCATTCATGACTTTTTTATTTTCCTGAACAAATTTTTTCAATCCTTTGTCAGAATTCAAAAGCTCTTCAAGTATGATAAAATAAGGAGAAGAGGGATGATTTAAAGGAACGGAATTGTATGCAACAAAAATATATGAATTTTTAAGGTCAGGGATTTTAAAAAAAATTTTTTCATTCAAAAACTTTTGAATTGCAGTATTTTCTTTTATTGTAATTTCTCTCGGTTTTTCTTTACCGTAAACTTTTTTTAAAAAATCAACAAATTTTCTTTCATCTATATCCCCTTTTGCAAGAATTATCATGTTATTCGGGACATAAAATTTCTTATAAAATTTGATTAATCTTTCCTTTTTAAGATTTTTAATAGTTCTTTCATAACCGATTACAGGGTGAGAATAATTTGTTCCTTGGTATATAATGGAATCTACTTTTTCTTTAACCACATTAAATTCTCTTGCTCTGTCCTGAATCATCTCCTGAATCACAACTTCCTTTTCTTTTGCAAATTCTTTATCAGGAAATGTTGATTTAAAAAGCATTAAATATAAAAGATATACCCCTTCCTTCCAGCTTTTATCAGGACCTGAGAAAAAATAAGCAGTATAATCTTCCCTTGTAAAAGCATTTACATATAATCCGAGTTTATCAAAATTTTTTCTCAATTCTTCTCTTGAGAATCTTTCATTTCCGTCAAAAAGCATGTGTTCTAAAAAATGTGTGAGTCCTTCGTTTCCTTTTTCTTCGTTAAAGCTTCCTGAATTTACGAGAATGAGAAATGTAAAAACCTTCGTATTTTCTCTTTTTTCATAAAATACTTTTAGACCGTTTGAAAATTCAAAAGTTAAAAAAGAAAAAAGAATTAAAAACATGCTTTACACCTCCTTTTTAAGGTGTTTTTCTGCAATTTTATTTACTTCTTTAAGGAATTCTGTAAAAAGTTCCGGTTCTATCATTTTTTTATCATAAATGTAAAAAGGAGAAGAAATAAAAATAAGACATTTTGAAAATGGTAAAGGTATTTTAAATTTATCCCATGATTTAAGTTCAATTTTTTTATCACATGCAACTCCTACAAGATAAATCGGAGTTTTGGATAGATATGATATATAAAGTGCCCCTTCCTTAAAAACTTCGCGCGGTCCCCTGGGTCCATCAGGAGTTATAGCAGCATATCCTTCATTTTTTAACACTCTTATCATTTTTTTCAGACCTTTGTCTCCTAATTTTGAACTTGAACCCCTTACAGGTACAAATCCAAAAGTTTGTAAAGGTTTGATTAAAAGTTCTCCATCTTTTGATAAAGAAACAAGTATATGAATTTTTTTATTTCTATACATGTAAATCAAGGGGAAAAAAGAAGAGTGCCAAAAACAGAAAATAGCTCTTTTATCAGGAAATTTCCCTATTTGTTTAAATTTTATTGTTTTGCAGATAAAATAATAAATAAGTTGCGCAAAACCTTGAGTTAAACGTACCAAGAAAGCATCTTTTCGTGAATTCATCCTGAAAGGGACTCTCCTCCGTCAACCTTTATCACATTTCCCGTAATCCATTGAGCTTCGGGTAAGGAAAGGATATAAATAGCTTTTGCAACATCCATGGGCTGTGTTAATCTGCCAGAAACATTTATTCTTTTTGCAAATTCAAGCATTTCTTTCCAGTTAGGAAGTTTCCTTAAAGCAGGGGTGTCGGTTATACCTGCCTGAATAGCATTGCAGGTTATCCCGTATTTTGCGAGTTCAAAGGCGAGTTGTCTTATATGTGCTTCAAGAGAAGCCTTTGCAGCAGAGACGGCACCATAATAATCCCATACCTTATGAGCTCCCATACTTGTCATTGCGAAAATTCTTGAACCTTTTCCGAGTAATCTTTTCTCAAAAAGGTCAGCAACCCACCACACAAGGGAATGCCCCATTACCTCAACAGTCATTACCATATCCTTGGGTCTCAGTCTATTTTCACCTGTATAATGCTTTAAAGTACCGAAGGCAAGTGAATGTAAAAAAATTTTTATATATTTATTCTCTTTTTTCAAAATTTTTTCAATCTCATTTATAACCTTTTTTCTTTTCTCATGATCAGCTGCATTTATATTAAAAAATTTAACAAATACACCCTTGGATTCTATCTCTTTTATAAGTTCTCTAACCTGCTTCATTGTGCTTTTTCTGTCTAAATGAACACCGAATATATTCATGCCTTTTTCAGCAAGATAAAGAGAAGTAGCCTTTCCGAAGCCACTTGAGGAACCGAGTATTAAAGCGAATTCTCCTTTCATGATTTTTTCAATTTTGGGGGATTTGAACCTTTTTAATTTTAATATAGCAGGAACATCAACTCAAAACAAGATTACAATCAAATTATTAAAGAATGAAGCCCCCCTTAAATTGGACAAAATTAAGATTATGGTTATAAAATAAAAAGGGAGAAGAAAAATGAGAAGGAAATATAAAATAGAACTGAATAAACTCCTTTCAAAATACACCCGGTACTATAACTCAAAAAGACCACACTCAAGTTTAAACTTTAAACCCCCCAATGAAATATTTTATAATAAAAATACTAATTTTAAATGTCCAAAAATATATATTATTTGTTTTAAATCCCACAACATATTGAAATTTTCTCTTATTAAAGATATAATAAAAATCATCTTTTTATAAAAAAAATTAAAAAAGGAGGTGAAAATGCGCGTTAAAGGCGGACCACACACAAAACGAAGACATAAAAAAATCAGAAAAATGGCTCGTGGCTATTACGGACAAAAATCAAGCACATTTAAAAAAGCCAATGAGGCTGTTCTTAAATCATTAAGATATGCCTACAGACACCGAAAAGAAAGAAAAAGAGAATTCAGAAGACTCTGGATAACAAGGATAAATGCGGCATGCAGAAATCTGGGAGTTAAATACAGTGAATTTATTAATAAACTGAAAGAAAAAGGAATTGAAATAAACAGAAAAATGCTTGCATACCTTGCAGTAAGTGAACCCGAAAGTTTTAAAGAAATTGTAAATAAAGCATTCGCAGATGGAAATTGAAAGATTATTAGAAGAAGCAAAAAAAGAACTCGAAGAGATAAAAAGCCCGGAGGATTTAGAAAAAATCAGAATTAAGTATCTCGGAAGAAAAGGAGAACTTAAAAAACTTTTTGAGAATTTAAAAAATATTCAACCCGAGAAAAGAAAAGAATACGGAAGAAAATTAAATGAATTGAAAATTTTTCTTGAAGAAGAAATCAGAAAAAGAAGGGAAAGATTTGAAAAAAAAGAAAAGAAGGAAATTGACCCGACTTTACCCGGTGTTTATAAGGAAAGAGGCTATCTGCATATTTTAAAAGAAGAAATAAAAAGAATAGAAGAAATCCTTGTAGGACTCTGCTTTGAAATTGAAAAGGGACCGGAAATTGAAACAGAGTTTAATAATTTTGAAGCACTTAATATTCCGGAACATCACCCTGCAAGGGATATGCAGGCAACACTCTTCCTTGAAAAAGAAAAAATAATTTTAAGAACACATACTTCACCCATTCAGATAAGAACCATGCTTAAAAAGAGACCACCCATAAGAATATGCGCTCCCGGAAGGGTATACAGAAGGGATGCGTTTGATGCCTCTCATTCACCTGTCTTCCATCAGGTTGAAGGTCTGTATATTGATAAAGATGTAACATTTTCAAATTTAAAAGGAACAATGGAAATTTTTTTAAGAGAATATTTTGAAAAAAAAGACCTTGAAATAAAATTTGCACCTTCTTATTTCCCTTTTACAGAACCATCTGCAGAAGTTGCTATTCTATGGGAAAGAAACGGAAAAAAGGAATTTCTTGAAGTTGCGGGATGCGGGATGGTCCATCCGAATGTCTTAAAAAATTGCAATATTGACCCTGAAGAATGGAACGGATACGCATTTGGCATGGGAGTTGAAAGATTATGCATGGTAAAATACTCAATACCTGATATAAGACTGTTCTTTGAAAATGAAAAAAGATTCTTAAAACAGTTTTCTTTTTAAAATGAGAATAACTTATAACTGGTTAAAGGAATATATAGACCTTTCGGCTTCTCCCCATGAATTAATTGACATTTTTGAGAATCTCGGAATGCCGGTTGAGGAATTTGTTGATTTTAGAAAAGGGAAAGAGAATATAAAAGTTGCGGAGATAACAGAAATAAAAAAACACGAAAGAACTGATAAACTTTTTGTGCTTAAGTTGAAAACAAAGGATGAAGAAGTCCAGGTTGTATCGGGTGCTCCTTATCTTGAAACAGGTAAAAAAGTTATTTATGCTCCGCCCGGAACAGAACTTTTAAATTATAAAGTTGATGTAAGGGAAATAAGAGGGATTAAATCTTTCGGCACTCTCTTATCCGAAGAGGAATTGGGACTTGCGGATAAAAGTAAAACAATAATTTACCTTGATAGGTCAGTTAGTCTGAAGGCTGACCCCTTTGAAATTCTCGGCATAAACGATTATATCTATGAGCTTGAAATATACCCGAACAGACCCGATCTTCTCGGAATTATCGGAATAGCAAGGGATTTATCTGCTTATTTGAATAAAGAATTGAAAATCCCGGAAATTAAAAAAATTAAAGAAGAGGAAATTGATTTTAAAATTGAAATAGATGAAGATGCACCGTGTTACAGGTACATCGGACTTTTAATTAAAGATTTAAAAGTAAAGAAAAGTCCACAGAAAATAAAATATCGCTTACATCTTGCGGGTCTGAGAAGTATAAATTCTGTTGTGGATGCAACAAATTATGTGATGCTTGAAACAGGGCAACCCCTTCATGCTTTTGATTTAGCAAAGATAGAAGAAAAAATTGTTGTAAGAAATGCAAAAAAGGGAGAGAGGTTATTGTGCCTTGATGAAAAAGAAAGAATTTTAGATGAAAACATAATGGTAATTGCGGACAAAGAAAAACCTCTTGCAATTGCCGGAATTATAGGAGGAGAAGATTCGGGTGTAAATGAAAGTACCGTATCCATCCTTTGTGAGAGTGCATTTTTTGATAGAATAAACATAAGAAAATCTTCAAAATCCTTGAATATTCAAACGGAATCTTCATACAGATTTGAGAGAGGGGCGGATTTTGAAATGGTAAAATATGCAATTTACAGACTAAGGGATATTATTCTTGAAACATCGGGAGGTATTCCATATAAGCCTGTTGATGTTATTAAAAAAGAAATAAAAAGCAAAAAAGTGTTTCTCAGGGAAGATAAGTTAAAGAAAATTCTCGGACATGAGTTTAATTTAAATATCGCAAACAGAATATTGAAAAGGCTTTATTTCAAAACCGAAATTAAGGATAAGAAAATAGAAGCCGAAGTTCCGACTTTCAGAAGGGATATTGAAATTGAAGAAGATTTAATTGAAGAAATAGCCAGGTTACACGGCTATGAAAAATTTAAATCAGAGCCTGAAAAAGTGAGCGGATTTGTGGGAAAAAGAGAGAATTTTGAAGACAGAATAAGGGAACATTTCAAAGGTGAGGGCTTTCTCGAGTGTTTCTCCTTGTCCCTCATAGATGAAAAAGAAGCAAAACTTATATGTGATAGGTATTTGAAAATTAAAAATCCGCTTTCGGAAAGATTCTCGGTCCTAAGACCTTCGCTTTTACCTTCCCTGCTCTTCAGTTTAAAAAACAATTTAAGAAAAGGAGAAAAAGTGAGCAAGCTTTTTGAAACAGGAAAGGTCTTTTATGCGGATTATTCTTAAAAAGAAAAATTAGGACTGCTTTTGATTTCTTTAAATTATGAAAACTGGATTAAAGAAGAAAAAAAAGACATATATTTTGAACTGAAAGGAATTATAGAGAGTTTTCTTGAAAAATTTGGTGAAGAGATTGTTTTTGAGGAAAGTGAAAGAACTTATTTTGACTTTTGTGCAAAAATAATAATGAAAAATGAAGAAATAGGTGTTATAGGAATCGTCTCTGAAGATATTAAAAAGTTTTATGACCTAAAGGACGAAATTGCATTCGGAGAGATAAGCATTGAAAAATTGAGGAAGAAAGGAAGGGTCATTTACGAGCCCCTTCCGGTTTACCCTTCTCTTTCAAGGGATCTTTCATTTGTAGGACCTGAAAATGTGAAAGCTTCTGTTTTCTTAAAATTGCTAAAAGAATTAAAAAAGGAAACCCTTATAGAAGAATTCAGGTTAATAGATGTTTATAAAGGAAAACCTTTAAAGCAGGGAGAAAAAAATTTCACATTCAGGGTATATTTCAGAAGTCCTGAGAGGACGCTCAAGGAAAGAGATGTGGACAAAGAGGTGGAAAAAATAGTAAAATATATAAAGGAAAAAACCGGATTCAGGCTGAGGGGATAGGGTTCGAATCCCGAAACTTTTACTTTCGTGATGGAGGAGATGAAAATGGATGAAATTTTAATCAAACTTGAAGGCAAAATTGAGGAACTGGTTTCCAAAATCAGAGAATATAAGACAAAATGTGAAAATCTTGAAAGGGAAAACTCCGAATTAAAGGAAAAACTGGAAACAACCCAGAGAAAAATAGAAGGATTGCTTGAAAAAATGAAAGACATAGAGGTTTAAGTTTGGAAAGAATAAGGGAGATAAACATCCGGGGTAAAACATATGAAGTAAGGACGGATTTAAGTGATGAGGACTTATTAAATGTGGTTAAAATTGTGAATGAGGTTCTTGAAGAAAGTGAAAAATCCCTTGATACGCCTGACTTTGAAATAAAAAGCATAATGGCTTTGCTTACACTTGCTGAGAAGGTATATCTTTGTGAGAAAAGATTTAACTTAACCCAGCAAAGAATATATGGCTTAATAAAAAGAATAGAAGATATATGATAAAAAAAAGGGAGAAAAAAAATGTTTTTGAATGGAGAAGAAAAAAAGAAAAATTATTTGCCCTTAGCCTGGCGGATTGCACCGAAAAAATTAGAGGATTTTGTTGGACAGGAGCATATTGTCGGAGAGAAGGGAGTATTAAAGAAGTTACTTGAAAAAGGAAAGATATTTTCATCCATATTTTACGGTCCGCCGGGTGTAGGAAAAACAACCCTTGCCAAAATTATAGCAAATTATATAAATGTGCCTTTTTATCATTTGAACGCCTCCACATGTGGAGTAAAGGAAGTAAAAAAAGTTCTTGAAGAAAGCAAAAGATATTTAAGAAGTCAGGGAAAAACTCCGATTCTCTTTATTGATGAGATCCACAGATTTAACAGATTGCAGCAGGAAATTCTTTTATCCCATGTAGAGGAAGGGAAGGTTATATTCATAGGAGCACTCGTTTTAAATCCCTTCTTTGTCTTGGATAAAGCCTTACTTTCAAGGACAAGAGTCTTTGAATTTAAGCCTCTAAAAGATGAGGATATTGTAAAAATTCTTAAACGCGCTCTTATGGAATATAAGGATATTAAAATTGAGGGAAAAGTCTTGGAAAGAATAGCTCATTTTTCAGAAGGAGATGCCAGAAGGGCATTAAACACACTTGAACTTTTGCTCGAAATGAAAGAAAAAGATGAAATCGGATTAAAAGACTTAGAAGAAATAAACATCCAATTCAGGTATGACAGAAAAGGGGACGAGCATTATGATAATATTTCTGCATTTATAAAATCCTTAAGAGGTTCTGATGCGGATGCTGCGCTTTATTATTTATTCAGAATGCTGGAAGCACGTGAGGATCCGAGATTTATTTTAAGGAGAATGCTTATATTTGCAAGTGAAGATGTGGGGCTTTCGGATCCGAACGCCATCGTTTTAATAAGCTCACTTGCCGGTGCTTTTGAAATTGTCGGAATGCCCGAGGGTGAATTCTTTTTGGCAATGGGAACAATTTATCTTGCTTTAACGTCAAAATCAAATAGTGTATTGCAATCCATGATAAGGGCAAAAAAATATATTAAAGAAGAACCTTTAAAGGAAGTTCCCTCTCATTTGAGGGATTCCCATTATGCATCTGCTAAAAAACTCGGTCGGGGTGTGGGATATTTATACCCGCATTCCGACCCTTCTGCTGTTTATCAGAAATACATGCACAAATTCTTACCCATTGCTTTTCTCAAAGGTATCGGAAAGGAAAAAGAACTGTTGGTAAAATTAGATGAAATAAGAAAAAAAAGGTATAAACAGAAAGGAGGTGAAATATGACAGCAGTAATCATCGGTATTATCGGTATTTTGATAGGAGCTTTTGCAGGATATTTTTTAGCAAGAAAAAAAATTGAAGAAATTTTAAGAGAAAAAGGAGAAGATGCAAAATCAATAATTGAAAAGGCAAGAAAAGAGGCGGATGAAATTGTAAAAAGGGCAAGAAAAGAGGCGGAAAGTATCGTGAAAAAAGAAAGGCAAAAAGTGGATATTCAATATGCAAAAGCACGAAAAGAACTTGAAAAATTCAAAAGGGAATTACAGGAAAAAGAATATCAGGTTGAAAGGAAAGCGGAGCTTGTTTTGAGAAAAGAAGAAGAAATCAGATTAAGGGAGAGGGAAATATCCGAAAAAGAGAGGGTTTTAAAGGCAAAAACGGATAAGGTCAATCAACTGCTGGATGAAGAAATAAGAAAACTTGAGGAAATATCCGGAATGACAAGGGAGCAGGCAAAAAGGGAACTGATGAGAACAATAGAAACAGAGGCAAGACTGGAAGGTGCTCAATTGATACACAGAATAAGGGAGGAAGCAAAAAGGAATGCGCAAAAAGAGGCAACAAAGATTATTATTCAGGCAATGCAGCGAATGGCATCCGCGATTTCATCCGAATCCTCTGTAACCGTCATACCCCTTTCTTCGGACGAAATGAAAGGAAGGATAATCGGAAGAGAAGGAAGAAACATCAGGACTTTTGAATCCTTAACAGGTGTTGAAGTCATAGTTGATGACACACCCGGTGCCGTAATTCTTTCTTCTTTTGACCCTGAAAGAAGGGAAATAGCCAGAATTGCGATGGAGCGTCTTATTGCTGACGGAAGGATTCATCCTGCAAGGATTGAAGAAGTAGTTAAAAGGACACAGGAAGAATTCGGAGAGTATATAAGAATTATAGGTGAAGAGACAATTCTTGAACTCGGATTAAGGGGTATGCATCCCGAACTTTTGAAATATATAGGAAGGCTTAAATTCAGAAGTTCTTACGGTCAAAATCTACTTTTACATTCGAAAGAAGTAGCTCAGATTGCAGGAATGATAGCAGGGGAACTTGATCTTGATGTTGAAATAGCCAAAAGGTCTGCACTTCTTCATGATATAGGAAAAGTTGCGGATCCTTCCTATGAAGGACCGCATGCTCTTGTCGGTGCACAGATTGCTAAAAGGTACGGTGAGAGTGACTTAGTTGCAAATGCAATTGCTTCTCACCACGAGGATGTTGAAGCAATTTCTCCTTACGGTCCGCTTGTTGCAGCAGCAGATGCCATCTCCGGTTCAAGACCCGGAGCAAGAAGGGAAACGGTCGAGGCTTATATAAAGAGAATTGAGAAACTTGAAGAAATTGCTTCATCTTTTGATGGTGTTGAAAAAGCTTATGCATTACAGGCAGGAAGGGAGTTAAGAATAATGGTTCAATCAGAAAGAATATCGGATGCAGAAGCCTATGAACTTTCAAGACAGATTGCAAAAAGAATAGAGGAAGAAATCAAATTCCCCGGACAAATCAAAGTGACTGTCATAAGGGAGGTGAGAGCGGTTACATATGCGAGATAAATGAAAGCAAAAAAAAGAAAATCCTTGGAAGTAAAGATAGGAAATTTAAAAATAGGAGGAGGAAATGAAATAATAATTCAATCAATGACCGATACAGATACATCAAATATTAAAGATACTGTTAGCCAGATAATTGAACTCATTGAAGCAGGGAGTGAAATGGTAAGAATAACAGTTAATACAGAAGAGGCGGCGAAGAGTGTACCTGAAATTATGAAAATTTTAAGAGATAAAGGATACAGAACACCTATAATAGGGGATTTCCATTTTAACGGTCACAGACTTCTAATGAGGTATCCTGAAACAGCAAAACTTCTTGACAAATACAGAATAAATCCCGGAACCACTCTAAAAGATCGAAACTTTGAAACAATGATAAAGATAGCGATTGATAATAATAAACCCGTAAGAATAGGTGTTAACTGGGGTTCAATTGATAAAGAATTATTGACAAAAAAGATGAATGAAAATGCAAAATTAAAAACACCTTTGCCTTTTAAAAAAATTTTATTGGATACCGTTGTAGAGTCCGCGATAATTTCTGCTGAAAAGGCGATTGAAATCGGATTAGAGGAAAGCAAAATTGTTTTATCAGCAAAGGTATCCGAGGTGGATGACCTTGTGTACGTTTATAGAGAACTTGCAAAAAAAACGAAATTTCCTTTACATTTGGGTTTAACCGAGGCGGGTATGGGTTTAAAAGGCATTATTTGTTCTGCAATAGGTATAGGTTCTTTGCTTCTTGAGGGAATAGGAGATACAATAAGGGTTTCTTTAATGCCCGTGCCCGGAGAAAAAAGAACAAAGGAGGTTGAGGTTGCCAAGGAAATTTTACAGGCTCTCGGTTTAAGGAACTTTAAGCCTTCGGTGGTATCCTGTCCCGGTTGCGGAAGGACAAAGTCAAATCTTTTCAGAGAAATTGCGTATAGAATCAGTGAATTTTTAGAACAAAAAATAAAAGAGGATAAGAAATTTTTGAATTTAAAAGTAGCAATAATGGGATGTGTAGTGAACGGACCCGGTGAATCAAAGTTTGCGGACATAGGTCTTTGCTTACCGGGAACAGGGGAGAGAAAGGCAGCAATCTATGTAAAGGGTAAATTTAAAAAAAGTATTGACATTGAAAAAGCGGAAGAGGTTTTAAGGCAGGAAATAGAGAAATTTCTTTGAGATGGAGTTTTTTGGCGGTTAAGAGACCGCTCCTACGGAGACAAATATGCATCAGTGAATTTCAAAAATATTAAGATATATATAAAAACTTCCTGTTGCACAACAACTTACATAAAAACCAATCAACTTGCATTTTTTATTTTTTGATGGTATTGTATAATACAAACCCGAATTAGGCGGACAAAAAAGGAGTAGTTTTGATGAAATTTTTTATTTTGTATTTTCAATTTGCAAAAACTGGAAAAAGGGAGGTATTATTCAAATATGAGAGTTTTCTCTCTCTCTCTCTCTCTCTCGGTGAAATTTATTCAATTTTTCCTTTCGGATTTTTACATCCATGGTTGACGCATCTTCCTCCGCCATTCGGTAAATTTTGAGAAAAGGCTTGCGGAGTTAAAGATAAG
>JAJRUZ010000085.1 GCA_024277525.1 Caldifarciminota bacterium
AGAGAAGATTTTTGATGAAAAAATGAAAGAAAAGAGAATTTTTAAGAAAAGTCTCCCTCCGGGAATTTATTTTATAAAAATTAAAGGAAGAGACAAAAGAATTGAAAGAAAAGTGATAATTCTGGATTAATTCGGGAGAAAAAAGATTTTTAGGCGTAAAATCTCTTCTATGTTTCCAGTTAAAACTTTGCGGGTGTACAAAAGTGCACAATAAAAAATCATCTTTTTGAAATTGAAAACCTTTTTGTGTTAAAATTTTCACTCTTTAATTTTTGTTTTTAATTCTTTAAACACCGCAGGAGGGTTCAAATCCTGATTTTAAAAACATTGATTAATAAAAAGTGAAGATACCAATTTTGTCAATTATTGTTTTTTCGCCATTTTTCGGGGCGTTTTTGATGCTTTTTATGAGAAGAAAGCCCCTTTTGGTGAGAATTACAGGTGCAATCACTACCGGAATCTCCCTCATCCTCTCAATTTCTCTTTTCTTTCTTTATGATTTCGGTAAAGGAGGATTTCAGTTTGTGGAGAAAATACCCCTTGTACCCTCCCTGGGAATAACTTATTATCTCGGAGCAGATGGGATTTCTCTTTCTCTTTTACTACTGACAGCAATTATAATTTTCACAGGTGTATTCGCATCCTGGACAATTTCCTTCAGGTCACAGGAATTTTACATGCTCCTTCTTGTTCTTGTGACAGGTGTTTTCGGTGTCTTTGCCTCTCTTGACTTCTTCATATTTTTCTTATTTTACGAACTTGCTGTTCTTCCGATGTATCTGCTTATCGGAATCTGGGGTTCAGGGGCTGATTTAAAACCGAAAATACCGCCCAATAATGTGATACAGTATATAATGAGACCCATTGATACAGCTATGCGAAGTGTCAACTTAGGAACAAAAGAATATGCAGCTGCAAAATTAACTCTTTATCTTCTTCTGGGTTCTGCTTTTATTCTTGTAGGAATGCTTGTCCTTTATTTCCAAGGAGGACATACGTTCTCTTATACAGCATTGAGTGCCCAAGCCTTTCCAAGGGAATTACAGAGAATTTTATTTCTTACTTTTTATGTGGGTTTCGGAGTATTAGCAGGAATTTTCCCGCTTCACACCTGGTCACCGGATGGACATGCTGCTGCACCTACTGCTGTTTCAATGCTCCATGCAGGTGTTTTGATGAAACTCGGAGCTTACGGTGCTTTAAGATGGGGCTGGGGGCTCTTTCCGCAAGGTGCACATGATATGGTATGGCTTGTGGGTTTGATTGCCTGTATCAATATTGTTTATGGTGCATTAGCAGCCATGAATCAATATGACCTTAAATATATTGTTGCATATTCTTCTGTTTCTCACATGGGTTATGTGATGCTCGGAGCAGCAACTTTACATGAATGGGGACTGGATGGAAGTGTTTTTCAGATGTTCTCCCACGGAATCATGACAGGACTCTTATTTGCGCTTGTCGGTCTTGTGTATGAGAAATCCCATACAAGAAATATTCTCAAAATGGGAGGATTCGGAAGGAAAATGCCCGGAATAGCAACAGCTTTTACAATTGCAGGCTTAACTTCTCTCGGTCTTCCGGGACTTTCTGGTTTTGTCGCTGAGGTTCTTGTGTTCCTCGGTGCCGTAAAATCCGGAAATTTTGCATGGTTCTTGGCAGCAATCACAGGAACCTTCATAACCGCGGTCTATGTATTAAGAGTCTTAAAAATTATATTCTATGGTAAATTTGATGAAAAAGAATGGCATGATTTAGAAGATGCAAAAGGACCTGAATGGGTTGCACTTTATATACTTTCTTTCACGCTCATGATTTTCGGAATGTTTCCTTTCTTACTCATGAAATTTATTGATGCAGGAGTCGTGGAATTTTTAACAAAATTCTAAAACGGAGGGGATGAAATGATTAAGGCATTAATTATAGAATTTCATATACTATTTTTAATATTTTTAACCTTTTTGCTCGATTTCTTCTTACCAGAAGAAAAAAAAGGCACAATACTGGGCTATTTGAATGCAATACTCCTCCTGCTGGGAATCTTGCTCTTCTTTTATTTCAGAAACTACATTGATACTTTTATCGGAGATTTTTATCTTGATAAATTTGCATTTGCTCTAAAACTCCTGTTTTTCTCTGCTGCTTTTATCGGGATTATGGGAAGTATTCATTTTGTTGAAAATGAACTCCATAAGAGAAAAGCGGAATATTATATGCTTTTATTGACTTCTGTCCTGGGTATGAGTATTCTTGTTTCCTCAAAAAACTTTCTTTTATTTTTCATTGCATTTGAACTTATGAGTATTCCACTTTATGTTCTCTCAGCGATTAAGAAATATGACAGACTTTCTCCGGAAGTCGGTTTAAAGTTTTTCTTAGTCGGAGCATTCTCAGCAGGAATTATGTTCTTCGGCATATCTTTAATATACGGTGCCTCCGGAAATCTTGATTTTATAAAAATAAAGGCAAATGTTTTTGATATTACACCTCTGTTTGCGACAGGATTTATTCTTCTCCTTTCGGGAATGGGTTTTAAGATTGCCACTTTTCCTTTTCATTCATGGTTACCCGATACTTATGAAGGAGCTCCTGAATCTTTTGTTGCATTTCTTTCCGTAGCTCCTAAGGCAGCAGGTCTCGGTGCTATTTTCAGGATTATATTTGAAGTATTGCCTTCTTCCAGAAGTGAATTTCTTTTATTGATAGTTATCTTGTCCGCATTTTCAATGTTCATAGGTAATCTTTTAGCACTTCCTCAAAAGAATCTGAAAAGATTACTGGGATATTCAAGTATTGCTCATATAGGTTATATTCTTGTCGGAGTTGCTGCCGGTTCTGAAAAAGGAATTGCAATGGTTGTTTTTTATCTTTTTGCCTATATGTTTTCCAATATGGGTGCATTTTTGTTTGCTGAAACTGTAAGAAATACCATAAAGAAAACCGATATTGACGATTTAAGGGGACTTGCTCAAAAGGCACCTGTTTTATCCCTTTCCATGCTTATAATATTGCTCTCCTTGGGAGGAATTCCTCCGGTAGCAGGTTTCTGGGCTAAACTTTATGTATTCCTTGCAGGAGTGCGTGCGGGATTGTGGTATCTTGCTTTGTGGGGAGCGATACTATCTATTGTAGCCCTTTTTTACTATTTGATGGTCGCAAAGAGAATGTATATTGAAAATTCCGAAGAGGAATTCAGAACAAATATGCCCTTAGGATTGAAACTCGCGATGATAATATGTATAGCAGGCATTTTGTTTTTCGGTGTCTTCCCAAAGATTTTGTATAATTTCTCATTTTGGGCAGCAGGGAGCCTGCTTCATTGAATGAATTCGGAAAGTATCGGGTAAAAAAGCAATTTTTTAACTTTTTACTTGTATAAGGAGGAAAAATGAAAGCAATTGCAAAAACAAAACCCATAAGAGGGCTGGAAATTATTGATGTTAAAGAACCCGTGCCCGGAGAAGATGAGGTTATATTAAAAGTAAAAAGGGCATCAATCTGCGGAACCGATTTACATATTTACAAATGGGATGAATGGATAAAAGAAAAGATGGAAATACCGAGGATAATAGGACATGAGGTTGCAGGAGAAATTGTTGAAATAGGGAAAAATGTGAAAAATTTTAAAAAAGGAGACATTGTGAGCGTGGAGACTCATTTTGTATGTCATTATTGTCCTGCATGCAGAAAAGGAGATTATAAAGTTTGTTATAATATGAAGATTTTGGGTATAGATGTTGATGGAGCATTTGCAGAATTTGTTAAGATACCTGCCTTTAATCTATGGAAAAATAAAATTAACATCCCTGAAGAGATTTTAAGTCTTAAAGAGCCTTTCGGAAATGCTGTTGATACTGTTCTCTCAGAGGATGTTTCCGGAAAGAGCATTCTGATAACAGGGGCAGGTCCGCTCGGGATGATGGGGATTCTGGTTGCAAAACATTCAGGAGCATATCCTGTCTTTGTGAGTGAAGTGAAGGATTACAGAATAAAAAAAGCAAAGGAACTCGGAGCGGATTATGTGATAAATCCCCTTCAAGAGGATATGTACGAAATAATAATGGAAAAGACAAAAGGAGAAGGAGTTGAGATTTTATGCGAAATGTCGGGAAATGAAAAGGCACTGAGTGAGGGGTTAAGATGTGTTGCTCCGGGCGGCAGGGTCTCTTTGCTCGGTCTTTTTGAAAATAAAATAAGTGTTGATATAAACCGGCTTATTATATTGAAAAGTGTCAGAATTTACGGAATAACAGGAAGGAACATGTTTTCCACATGGTATAAAATTGATAAACTCCTTGAAAGCGGTCTTGATTTGACAAAAGTTCTTACGCATACCTTTAAAATGAATGAGATAAATAAAGCAATGGAATTAATGGAAAAAGGAGAATGCGGTAAGGTTTCACTTTCGGCGTGGAATTAAGAGAGATAATAAAAAAAGTTGAAGCAAAGGGAGAAAACCTAAATTCACTTATTTTTTATTTTATTTTAATTATCTTTTTAAGGAACACACTTGAGAGTATATTGGAAAAAGATCATATTCTTTTTTTATCCGATAATCTTTATACCTCTTTAATAATGAATATTCATTTCCTTTTCTTTTATGCGACGGTTCTTATTTCACTTTTATTCATAACGAAAATTTTAATTAACAGAAAAACAAGAAAAATTTTGTCTGTTCTTGTATTCGGCTTCACCATTGTTTTAATAGCACCAATTTTTGACTTCATAATATCAATGGGCAAAGGATTTGATCTGTCCTATCCGTTTAAAATTCATCTCAGTATAAAAGATTATCTTATAAAAGCCTTTAATCCTTTTGCTGAATTTCCGGGTGCATCTCCGGGAATGAGAATTGAAATAATCTTAATGTTAATTCTTTCATTTATTTACATCAAAACTTTGAGTTCAAAAATTTACAAATGGGTGCTGTTGCCTTTGTTTTATCTTATGATAATTGTTTTTATAGGGCTTATTCCGCTTTTAATATCAAAGGCGAGTCCTGATTTCTGGAAGGGCGGTATAACTCCTTTTGATACCCAGAAGCTCGGGCTTATTTTCGGATTTATATTTGTTTTTGTTGCTTTTATATATTTTTTAATTTTCAAAGAACACAAAAAAGGAATTTTAAGAAAATTTTTAAATTATGACCTATTATTTTTTAACCTATTCCTACCCTTTATGGGCTTTTGGGTCGGATACAAGATATTTGCTCAGGATTTTGAAATATTTTTTGATATAAAATTTAACAGATGCATCCCCCTTTTCATTCTACTTCCCCCTTTATTTTATTCATTAACAAGATTCCTTTACAGAACAAAAAAAGAATACATATCTTTTACAATCATTTTTTCTCTTTTGTATTCTTCCTTAATTTCTTTTATTCACTTGTTTTTAATTGTATTTTTATATGCACTCTTTTTCGGAATCAGAGAATTTTTTAACACAAAAAAACTTGAATGTATTGAAAGGTCATGTGAAGCCACCGTTCTTTTTATATTCGGTTACTCTGTTTTCACAAAGGAAAGATTTTTCTATTTGATGGACGGTAGATTATTTGCATTCATTTTTATTTTCTTTTTCTTTTACGGACTTTTGAGATATTTCTCAATTAAAGAAAAAGATATGTACGGACTTGTATCTTTTTGTATATCTTTACTGTTTTTACCTTTAACAGGTTTTCAAAACTTATTCCATTACCTGCTTTTAGTTTCGGCAATTTCAATAACTTTAATTCTTTATTTTCTCGATGCCTCATTATTAAAGACAGTCAATTTAATTTCTTACTTTTTTATAACTTTCTTTATTTTAATTTACCTTTCCTCTCCTTCGCCCGAGATAAAAGGAACAGATACTTTTAAGCTAAACTCACTTTTGCATCTTTCAAAATTTAAAGAAGCGGAAGAAATTTATAAAAAAGGGGACATAATTACTGCGGATATTGAGCCGCTTTTTTATTTCTATACGGGAAAAAGAAATAAATATAAGGAGTTGTTTAAGAGATTAAAAAATAAAAAGGAGATTGTAAAATGGTGTGAAATTGTGAAGGGAGATAAAAAATACTTAGATAAAATTGAGGAATTTAAATTCTCATATCCTTATGCTTATTTTTTCCTTAAATCATATTTTTATAATGGTGAGAATAAGGTAAAAAATTTAATTTTATCTTTAAAATACGGGTTTGAATCGCCTGTTTTATTTTCCGAAATAGCTCAATTTTACATTGAAAAAAAAGAGTTTGAAAAGTCTATGAAATTTATAGATTACGGATTAAAAAGGGGATATTCTCCTTTACTTGAATTAATGAAGTATGTGGTTTTTGCCCAGATAGGAGAGTTAAGCAGGGCAGAGGAGGGTTTTCGGAGTCTGTTAAAAAGGGGGTATAAAAATGAGGTAATTTATAACAATCTCGGGGTCATATACATGAACAGGGGAGAATACGGAAAAGCCATGGAATTTTTTGAGAAAGCAATCAAGATGAATCCTTTATACAAGCCCGCATTTAAAAATATTGAAATATTAAGAAGTAGGAACATATTTCCCTCTTCATTTAAACGTGAATAATTCATTCATTGTGGTAATATATGTCTCCGGTAACTCTAAAAGGTTAGTTTAAAAGTGAAGCGCCATACAGTCCTCAGTGGTGGTGTTCACCGTGTTCGTGTTCTTTATGCTCTTTTTTCAGGTATTTTTCAGGATCTCTTTCAAAGGCAGTTTTACATCCTACAGCACAGAAATAGTATGTTTTACCCTGATATTCTGCTTTTGCAGCTGCTTTTTCAGGGTCTATTTCCATCCCGCATACCGGGTCTATGATTTTGTGTTCTTTGTGTTTCATTTTAAATGCCTCCTTGTTTTTTGCGGATTCGGACCGCCTAATAAATTATGCGCCGAAAAGTTTTTCACCGGGCTTAAGTCCGGCTAAATAAATCTTTCCTTCTTTGACAAATACTTCATATTTGGGCAGGGGTCTTGGGGGAGGACCGGCGAGAACCGCGCCTGTTATGCTGAATACACCACCATGGCATACGCAGTGTGTTTCGTCATTCATGGGTTTGGAACACTGGACCTTTCTGCCGACTTCATCCGCCCTATGGACTATGCATCCCAGGTGTGTGCATATAGCAGAGACCGCTATAAGTCCGTATTCAATTGAGTTAATTACCATTACGGGATTATTGTCTGCATCCAGAACAAGTTTGGATTTTCCCGGTGGAATTTCATCAATGGATGCCACTTCTTTGATTCCCTTTCCCCTTTTCTCTTTTCTTACAGGGAGAATAAAGGAAAAAACAGGGTAAAGAAATGCAATAAGAGTTCCCACAAGGGGAATTCCTATAATGTATTTCCAGATAAATTTTCTTCTGGCAATCTTTTTATTTTTTTCTTTTGTATCTTCCATTTTTTACCTCCTTATACATTATACATGTAAAGGGTATATTTAATAATACCACCTTTTTTTCTTTTTTGCAAGTTATCATTCAATTTTTTGTATCCTTTTTTTCAGGATGGAATATTTTGTATTTTTCTTCCAGCATAGATGAAATTTTTTCTATGTCTTTATTATTTTCTTTCATCTTTATTACATCCAGAATTTCCTTAATACATACATCGCAGTTGGAGGCGTGGTCTTCAAATTGATTTTCTATAATATAACAATCTTTTAAACTTTTATGCTGGCTTGCTATATCGCATCCACAGTAACAGATGAAATTTTGAACAAATTCTTTATTCTTAAATACAAATTTATAAGCTTCTAAAATATTTTTTGACCTGAAAGCAAAATCAGGAAGTTCTTTATAATCAAATTCCTGAGAGTCTTTATTAGAGGGTATTACTTTAGCCTGAATAAATACTTTCTTTACAGGATTTTCAGGGTCATTGGAGTGAATTGAAATTTCCCTTTTTACATTCCCTGTTATTTTGTGACTGCCGGGAGAGAAGTGCACTATAAGTTTTGTTGAATCACCGGGTAAAAGAAAGGTGTTTTCTATTTTTGCTTCAGTGCATTTACAGGAGGTTCTTACATTATAAATTTTCAGGGTATCATCCCCCTGATTTATTACAAGGAAACTGAAACTTACATTCTCCCAGCCTATTTTTCCAAAATTATGGGTATCCGGAAAAACAGTGATTCTGGGAAAGGTTGTCAAAAGCAGAAATAATAATTCCATCTTTTATCCCCTCCTTTAATGAATATGTGTTAACCCAAGTTTCATAAAAATTAAGATGAAATAAAAAGTTAATACACTTCCTGTAAAAACAAAAGGGACGATTCTCTTTCTAAAATATTGATAATTTTTTACTATTAAATAAACGCCCCATAAAAAACCCAGGAAAATAATTAAACCTCCGGTTAATTTAATATAAGAACCTATCTCTATCCATTCTCTTCCTGGAGGATTCAGACCTAATTTTTCTCGAAAGTCAGATACTAAATGGATAAAACTATGAAATAGATGAAGCCCGAATACAAGAGGAAGAATAACATAAAGAAATTCGAAATCTTCTTTTAAAAAAAACTTTTGAAATAATTTAAAGAAAAGATAAAGGAAAACAAAAATAGTGATGAGGATGATAAAAAGAAAAGAAAAGGAAATGTAAAAGTTTTTAAAAGGAGTAAGGAGAAAAATTGATTTCATAATTCCGGGATAAATTTTAGACATTTGGAGAGTCTGAAGGAAAACAAGGGGACCAAGAATAAGAAGAAAGACTTTTTCATCAGCCCGATATTTAAAATTTTGAATTAATTCTCTTCCCGGTGGCTCTATGGTTAGGATGTATTCTCCTTTTTCTTTTTCTCGAAAACATTTGAAACACAGAATACAATCTTTGTTGCTTTTTATATTGACAGGTGATATATACATCGGACATTGAAAAGGCTTCTTAAATTTTATATTTTTGCTCTTATATCTAATAAAGGAAAGACGGGTATATAAACTGAGTAGAGGTTTCAAAGGGCATAAGGATTTGCAGAAAATCCTTCCAGGATATAGCAGGGAAATAATTGCAACGAAAAGGAGTAGAGAAAAAAACAACAAAAAAGTCCATCTTGGACTACCTGTGATTCCGTATCCCCAGTCTAACCAGCTTATAACTAAAAAGAGAATTATAGCGAACCAGGTGCCATTTATAAGAAGAAATTTAGAGGGTTTCTTTTTCTGAAATTTTTTAATTTTATTTAAGATATCTGATACTGTTCCCAGTGGACAGATACCACACCAGGCTCTTGCGGAAAGAAAGATAATGATGGGGAGAAGTGACCACCAGAGCGTCCATACAATATAGGTTAAAGGATTTTTTGATGAAAAGGAAGGACCTGAAACACCAATAATTAATAATACAAAGAAACCGATTAAAAATATTGATTGCACATAATCTGGATAAAATTTTTTTATACCTTTCTGAACCGGGTTAAACTTTAAAAAATTCATTTTATAGTGTTGTAGAGTGGCAATTGAAAGAGACATATATAAATATTAAACATCACATTCCAATAGGAAGTTTATAAGGTAATAATTTTGAGAGGATAGCCGAAAGTTGTGTAAATTTACCCAGCAACATAAGGATTCCAAAAAAGATGAGAAGGATTCCGCTTATAATATTTAAAATAGACAGTATATTCCGTGTTTTTTTGAGTTTATCTAAGGTAAAGGAGAGGGAAACAGCTGTAAATAGATATGGAATTGCAAGTCCGATTGAGAAAGAGAACATGGAGAAGGCTCCTAATTGAGGGGATGCTAAAATCCCCGAATATATAAGTGTGGAGTAGAGCATCGGACCTATGCAATGAGAACATACAAGAGCGAAAAAGAAACCCACAAGTAAAGCACCAAAAAGTCCCAAGGGTTTTTTCCCGATATTCCATTCAGGAAAGAATTTAATTTTTTTGATGAAGTTTAATTTGAATATTCCAGCAAGATGAAATCCGAAAAGGATAACAAAGATTCCCCCTATTATTTCCATTAATCGGATATACTCTTTTAATAACTTACCCACAAATCCGGCAGCACTACCGGCTAAAGTGAAAACAAGGGTGAAACCCAGGATAAAAAACAGAGTATTGATAAATATGCCTTTTTTGAATCTTGTAAGAGTATCCATTTCAAGTAAACGTTCTGCTGAAATCCCTGTAATAAGACTGAGATACACAGTAATCATTGGAATTATACAGGGTGAAGCAAAAGAGGCAAATCCGGCAAGGAATGGAATACCGGAAACAACCTGGAAAGACATGATTTTACAGATTTATTTTGTGAGGTCCCATGAAAATTTCAGGTCATTTCCGAATACCCCGGGAATGACAAGTTCAAGAGTCTTTATGTCTTTTTTACTTTTTTTGAAATACATTATGCCATTTCTGTGATGGGAGGGCATCATACTCTGCCCTTCCTCCCATTCAAAAATCTTTATCTTTTCTTTTTTATTAATTATTATATAGGGTTCTTTGTCCATTGGATATGTTGTAAAATCATAAGACGGTGAGTGGGTGTTAAAGAATATCTGGAAGGCAAGCAGGTTCTCTTTTTTCAGTTTTTTTATAAGCTCTTTATTTCCCTCGGGTCTCAGTTCAAGTAAATCTTCCCTCAGCCACAGGACCTGTGTCATAATTCCCTGGACTTCTGTATTTTTCAATAATTTCTTTTGAAGACTTTCTGTATTATCTTCAGCACTTAATTTATTTCCTTTTATGGAAACTGTTAGAAGTATGATAAGAGGAAGCAGATTTTTTGAATACTTTATCATGGCTTTGGTAAACCTTTTATAATTCATTGGTGCACCCCCAGGCTTTTATAGGATTTGAACCTGATGAATGCTTCTTATCTACTTTTGGATGTTTCATATTTTTCTTTTATAAAAGACAGAATTTTGTTTTTTTCTATATTCAGTTTTCTTAAATTTGTAATATCCAGAACTTCATCTATACATATATCACAGTCTGACGCATGCTCAATTATTCTGCCTTCTAAAATATAACATTCTTTTAGACTGTTATGAATGTTATCACATCCACAATAGCAGGGAAAACTTTCGTAGAATTCCGGGTTTTCTTTTACAGAAATATATGCTTTTAATGTGTTCTGAGAGCTGAATGCAAAATCGGGCAGTTCTTTATACTTTTTTCGACTTGAATATGTCTCAGGAGGAAATACCTTAGCACTTATTGTTATTATTTTTGCAGGGTTTTCAGGGTCATTTGAGCGAATTGAAATTTTTCTGATTACCTCTCCTCTTATTTTATGACTTCCTGGAGAAAATGTTACTGTGAGTTTTGCTTTGGCTCCTGGTGGAAGAATTTTTTTATCTATTTTTGCCTGTGTGCAGCCGCAGGATGTGCCAACCTTTTGAATTTTTAAAGTGTCATCTCCTTCGTTTGTTACGGTGAATGTATAACTGACCCTTTTCCGTGTTATTTCTCCGAAGTCATATGATTCTGGTGAAACATTTATTTTTGGTGCTGTGATTAAAAGAAATAAAAATACCTGCATTTTAAGCCCTCCTTTTTATTTAAAAATGGAGCTTTCAAGGTCTTTTATTGCATCAAAAGCAAGAGATGTGTTTGCCGAGAGCCAGAAAAGAGTTTTATCCAGCCTGAAGAAAAAATGTCCCTGCCCCAGACCGTATGTAACATAAAGAGGAGAGATTTTAAACTTCTCATGTGCAACTTCCTCAGGAGGTAAAAAAGGACCTTTTGATTCCTTCATTTTTCTTACCATGCTCTGTAATAAAGAATCTGCTTTATCTGAATTCTCTGCTTCAAACATATAGAGAATGATTTCTCTATTTTTACCATAAAGAGCTATTATTCCGTGCTGTATGGGGATTGATGTTCTGTGGAGTTGGTTTATCGCTTTAAGGGCATTTTTACCTTCAATCTTTTCAGATATGGTTTTACCTGCAAGCATTTCGGGTATTTTAAAATTGCTGCTCTTTTCTTTTTTTACACATGATGAAAAGATAAAAACTAAAATAATAAGATTTATTTTGTTTCTCATAGCGGTTTCTTTAATGTTTCAATTTTTTTGTTTATTTCATAGACTTCTTTTTCAAGATAATTTCTTATTGCAATATATTCATTTTCGCTGAGTTTTCCCGCCTTATATTCTATTTCCAGGTCTTTTATCTCTTTTAAAAGAATAATTTTCTTTTTCTGAAGTTCACTCAGGTTTTCAGAAACACTGCTTTCTTCGGGCACCTTTATCTTTGAAAAAGAAAAAACCGGTTCAAAGAAAAACCAGAGGGAAAAAATTATAATTATTGTGATAAGAAGATAGGTCATTCTATATCCTCCAGTTCTTTTTCAATTTTTTTTCTTTCCTCTTCGGATATTACTTTTTTCTCACTTTCTTCAAGTATATATGTTGATTTTCTCTGAGACCGTATGAAATAGAAAATGATGAATACTGAAATTACAGCGACTGCAAACGGTAATATATAACCTGTCCAGTTGAACCCCTTTTTAAGAGGTGAAGCAAGAATACTTTCTCCATATTGATTCACATAATTATTAACAATTTGCTCCGGAGTAAAACCTTTGTCAAGTAAAGAAGCTATTTCTTCCTGCATTTTATAAGCTGCACCGCAGTCACAATTTACCACAACTCTTCCACAGCCACAGGGACACATGAATTGTGCTGCCAGTGCTCTTACTTCAGGCTTCTGTGTTTTTACAGGAGCCTGGAAAAATATAACAAGAGAAAGGATATAGTTCATTTTTCTCCTCCTTTTTTTATTTCTAAGGAATTTTTTGAATTATTTTGTTTTTGAGTTATAGGTTCTTTTTGCCTTCTATCAGGCAGAAGTGCAAATATTCCTCCGATTACCATGATAAGTCCACCCAGCCATATTAAATAGATAAAGGGATGAAATTGAACTCTTAAATATGCAGTTCCATCTTTATCCCAGCCCTCTAAGATTGTATAAAAATCTCCTGCAAGTGTTGTTTTAATATCAACCTCTGTGTTGGGTTGTTCGGACCAGGTTCTGTAAAATCTTTTTTCAGGTTTCAACCAGAAGGATTCCTTTTTATTTACAAAATTTAAAGGGGCTCTGAACCAGGTGTAATGAGGGGTATCTTCATACATAAGATGGGAATATCTGATTTTATATCCCATAAATTCTGCTTCCTGTCCTGGTTTCAAGGTGATTTCTGCTTCTTTTTTGAACGCACTGGAAAGAATAATTCCGATTGCTGTGAATCTAACGCCTATATGGACGATAAATCCTCCGTATCTCCTTTTATTTGATAAAAGAAGTCTGGACAGGGATGTTATGTAAGGTAGATTTTGAACTTTGCTTTTTATATGGGCTGTTCTTAAAAT
>JAJRUZ010000086.1 GCA_024277525.1 Caldifarciminota bacterium
CTAAAACACTGTCCTGAATAACAAATAAGTTCATTTTCCTGAAACCTGCCGCATAAAAAGTCTTATTTGTAAAAGGGTCTTTATAATAAAGGAAATCCGGATCCGAAAGATAAAAAATGTATGTGTAAAGGGAATCCGTGATGATAATGGGATGATAACCAGCACCTAAATGATAATTCCAGAAAGTATTTCCTTCATCTTCAGAAAAAGTAAAAAATACATTTCCTGACCCTTTTCCTTCGTAAGCCATTTCTATTCTTCCGTTCCTTGTGTCAATTTTCTTTTGAGAAGAAGGAAAAGTTGCATTAGGATTGTTAGTTTTTACTCGTGAGCCCGGTATTACAACTCTTACAGGATCCGAAAACTCACTGAATTGTCCAAGAGAGTCTATATATCTTACATAGTAATACCAGGTTGCAGCACCTGAAGGAGGGGTATCTACTGTGAAAGTGTCAGGTGCATAAACATATTTTAAAAATATTTTTTCGGCTCCGTCAAACCTTCTCCATACTTGTGTAGCATAATAACTTGTGTCCCAACTTAACTCAACACGTGGGATAGGATTCAAAAGCAAATTAGCCCTTAAAACAGGTTTTTTAGGAAAAATCCATTTTACTCTATGATGTAAAACTATCTGATTAAGTTCATTTTTTGCTCCAAATTCATACCAATCCCAACCTGAAAGAAAATCAAAAATAGTATAGACATGATGGGCAGGTGTGTCTACAATTGTCAAAAAGTTTCTGAAAATTGTCCATATAGGATAAATTCCTCTTTGGAGAGAATCAGATAAATTTGTGTCTGGAAACTCTGGTAGCTGAGGATACGAGGGATAAGGATATTCGGAAAAAGAAAACGCATCATATATATCCCATAAAATACCTGCTACCGCACCCTCACACCAAGGACCTCCTTCAAATGAATCCGGAGGAACCTCAGAATTAAGCCAAGGATCCTCTATATTTACCCAAAAAGCCTGTCCTCCCCCTATTCCTTGGCGAGAGTCTATATAATAGAAAAATGTATCAACTACTGCATAAAAGAATGTGGGCCAACCTTCTGAATAAGCGGTCCCAGTGTATATGGAATCTGAACGCCACCAATAGTGTTCAGGGTTATAGTTTGGAGGTGATTCAGCTAAATTCTCCATAAGATGATGTCCATACTCGTGCAAAAGAACAGGATCATCCCATTCATCTGTGTCATAAGAAACGCCTAACACCCAAATAGTATCATTTCTATGATAGGTAGTAGAATCTTGTGGCACATATCCCACATCCCATAATACAGTTACTTTCCCAATCTCACTTTCTGATGCCCCTTGCCATTTTGCAAATTCTAATCCCTTTAAAAGAGTCAAATAAATGTTAATTGAACCGCTTTGATATCTCGGATCATCCGAATGCATAGAAAAAGTGTCTGTAAAAATAATTCCCAGATCTATCAACTCTACCTGCCAAATTGTGTCATAACCTGCGAAAGCCGGATCACCCAGTTCCCTCATCCTATATAAATCAGGGTTATCAGGGTCATTCCACCAACTCGCCATATAAGGGGTATCAGGACGCGCATCTATAACTTCTATTAAAGGATTCGCAGGATTAGGTCCACTCGGATAAATAATAGGAGCACATTTTGGTTTAATATAGTTTGCATAATCTATCGGTGGGTCCGGTGTCCACCATATATCAAATCTTCCGTCAGCATCTGTAACATCATAAGATGTTAAAACCCTTCTATAAGTTCCGTAAATATCCACATAAGCACAAAAAACCCTCGCTTTTATTTGTGGTATAGCTCTTATCTGGGCATCTGTTAATAAACCTGTTGTATCATAAAAATGATCCTTAAATCTCCAATAACCCACAAAGTGATGAGTCATATTCTTAATATTTAAACTCCTATTATTTTTATTCCTCAAATTCTTAATTTTTTTCTTTATTCTTTCTCTCCATATTTTTATTCTTTTTTCTCTTAAAGCTTTTAACCAACCGTTTTGAAGATAAAACATATATAAAGGTGCTTCCCCCTTTAAATTATATTTTTCCTTTATACTATCTAATACTGTATTTGGAGGAGAACCAACTTCTACAACCTCCCTATGCAAAGCCAAGGCTTCTGAATCTGAAAGAGACGGCTCTAATTTTCTCATATTTTCTATTATTTCTCTATTCATTTTTGCTAATGCACACGAAGGGTCTGCTTTACCCGACGGGAAAAACTCACGAGCTAAGGGATCATACCTATATTCTATTCTATTTGCTGCCCATTTGTATTTTGTAACCATTTCCCTTGTCTCTACATCAAGAAATCTTTTTATTTTAAATGCAAGAGCTTTATTTTGCCATTCTTCTTTTTTATATTTTATTCCAAAAGGAGGCCTAATTTTGACTTTTAAACCATCCTCACGTATTAGTGGTCCTCCTTTTATTATTCCAAAAATTATCCCTGTATCTTTCACAAATTTTACTTTAAACCTTAATATTACACTGTCTCCTAAGGAAAGAGCAAACTTATAGCCTCTGTTTCCAATAACTTCTATCCCTTTTGATTTTTTAATGTCTATGTAAAGCTCAAGATTATTAGCCGAAACTCGAATTTTTCTTTGCCTGGACCTATATTCTACTCCTATAAGTTCGCCTACGACCTTCACCTCTATTTCCGCAACTTGATTTAATTTAGGAAACTTAGGTGACAGTACCGCTTTTATAGCAAGTTGTGGACGAGAACCAAGTTTTGCATACAAATAAAGAGGCATATTTACTATTATAATTACTATAAGTACTTTAATAAACTTTTTCATTTTAACCTCCATTTTAATTTCAGGCATTGAACCTTTCATGTTCATATTATAACTTTTTTTTTTCAAAAAAATCAATTATAATTTCAAAAGACGAAAAATTCAGAAAATAATTGCAGGAGAAGAATTTATCTCTCTTTCAGGAGTTTATAAAACCCAAATCCGAGATTTCAACGGCTTGCAACCCGGAGAAGCTCGAATCCCCAGGCTCCTTTTACTTCAAATAAAATATTTTCCTTTTTAAAATTTCCTCCCCTGCCTTCAAAATAATTATATAATTTCCCGAAACTCCCGGTTTTATATAAAAACTATGGACACCTGCTTTAACATTCCTTTCAAATCCATCCAACTTCCTTCCCAGAATATCATAAAGAGAAAATTTAACATCTTTATCCGAAGGAAGTCCGTATAAAATCTTTATACCATCCTTAGAAATAACGGAAACAAGAAAATATGTTTTCGGTCTTTTATTTTTCATTTCCATAACACCCGAAATTTTACTCAATGTTTCCGCTTTCCTATCATACTCATAAAGATAACACATTGAAAGCAGGGCAAAATCCCCCTTTATCTTCTTTATCTTTATGCTTATCTCTCCATCCCTGTAAAAAGATTTCGGTAATCTCCTTGTAACCGTTTTTACCCTATACGCAGGTATATTCGCAGGAACCCTTAACCTGTCATCTA
>JAJRUZ010000087.1 GCA_024277525.1 Caldifarciminota bacterium
AAAATAAGGGATTTCAAGTTTTACTCATTTTTAAAATTCACCCAAAAGGTGAAAAAAATTTTGTCCCTTTTACTTGACTTTTTCTCTTAAAATCTTGTATAATTAAAATATGAAAATTTTTTACTTAAAGATTTGGGTTTATTTTTACTTTACTACCACAAGAAAGGCTATCCCTTATATAATAGTACCTCTTTGTAAAAGTCTCTACAACTAAACGTTTCACCCCAAAAGGATGTTTAACAACTATATTAACCTTAAAAACATTATTAGAAGAAAATACAAATAAAAACAAGCAAATAAAATTCATTTTTGCTTTCTGTTATATCCTATCACTCCTCCAAGCGAAGGCAGGATTATCATTAATCCGCCTCCAAAAGATATTTCTATATTCTTTGTCCAAAGATATAAAACAGTGATACCTATGGAAGCTCCTATTAATGAACCTGTAAAGCAGTTTAAATAAGAACCTTTCTTACCAAAAAGTTTTACAGTAGCCCAGATACTCAAAGGTGTTATTATTATACTTCCTATGCCATAAATAGCAGTGTACCTAAAAAAGGCATCTAAGGATTTATCTCCTCCTAATTCCCCAAAAAGTACTATGGGTATCATACTAAGGTAAGGACCTATCATGCCCACTATGAAACTTGCTATAAAACAAATAATCACTTACCGATGGATTATTATTTTTTTGGTAAAAGTAAAGAAAAAATTCGGATAAACGCAATCTCTGATTATTCCCAAGATTACTTTGTGTGAGAGATCTCCTTGAAAATCCACCAACATAAAAACCATACTTTGAGGAGTTAAAAAACATGTAATATTTTTTTGTTCTAAAAATGCGGTAAGAGGTTCTAAAAGAGGATCCTATAATAAAGGGGCTATTATTTGAGAATAAAGTGTTTACTCCAATAAAAATAAAAATTTTAAAATAGTTCATAATAAAAATCTCCTTCTAAATAAAAGGCTTGAACCTTCTTCGCCATTCGGAAGTGGCTCCTACAAAAATTGCTTCGGAAACCGCTCCTATAAATTATTTTTTCTTCCATTATTTTTATTTTAATGCTTTTTGAAAAATTTTTCAGAAACTTCGTACTCAAAAATTTAATTAAAGTTTTTATTTTATATCCTCCCTCGAGGATATTTTCATTATAAAAATTATAAAACAAAAATTCCGTTTTGTCATGTCTTCGATTTTCCTCAGAGAAATTTCTTAAAAAATGAATCATTCACAGTAAAAGATACCGTCTTATACTGTATTTTTTTAAATTTAAAAGACTTTTGCAAAAAACCAATATGCAATAAGCAACCTCAATAAGCGGCTTTAAAGTTGTGTATTAAATCACTTTTAATTCCTTCCCTATTTTTTCGAATTTACCAAGGGCAAAATCCAGGTCTTCTTTTTTATGAGAGGCAGAAATCATGAGTCTTATTCTTGCTTGTCCCTTTGGAACCGTTGGATATACAATTGCTGTTGCAAAAATTCCTTCTTCATAAATTTTCTTTGAGAATTCCTGTGTTAATTTTTCATCATAAAGCATCACCGGGGTAATGGGTGTAACCGATTTTCCTATATCAAATCCGATTTCTTTCATTCTTTTTTTAAAATATTCGGTATTTTCCCATAGTTTTTTAACAAGTTCATCGGATTCAAGCAAGGTATCAACGGCTGCTATGCATGCCGCAACATCAGGAGGAGTTACCGCGGAAGAGAAAAGAAAAGGTCTGCCTCTCTGCCTTAAATAATCCGTTATTATCTTCTTACCCGCAACATAACCTCCCACAACCCCGAATGCCTTAGAAAGCGTTCCTACCTCTATGTCAAATTTTCCTGTTAGTCCGAAGTGATGAACAATCCCTCTCCCTCCTTTTCCCAAAACTCCTTCTCCGTGGGCATCGTCAACCATCGTAATACACTCATACTTTTCTGCGATTTCATAAATTTTATCAAGAGGAGCAATATCTCCATCCATTGAAAATACCCCATCCGTAACAATTAATTTTTTGTTAAACTTATCCTTTGTCTCCAATATTTTCTTTTCAAGGTCCTCCACATCACAGTGTTTGTATCTCACAATTTCTGCCCTTGAAAGTCTGCATCCGTCTATAATTGATGCATGATTTAATTCATCCGAATAAATAACATCCCCTCTTCCGACAAGTGCAGGAATGGTAGCCAGATTTGCACAGAAACCGCTTTGAAAGGTAACTGCTGATTCTGTTTCTTTGAATTCTGCGAGTTTTTTTTCAAGTTCCAGATGATACGAACAGGTTCCTGCAATTGTTCTCACAGCAGCAGGACCTACTCCCCATTTTTCTATATATTCTTTTGCCCTTTCTTTCAATTTCGGATGATTTGCAAATCCTAAATAGTTATTTGAACACATGTTCAGAACCTTTCTTCCGTCAACCTGAATCCACGCTCCCTGGGGAGATTCAATTGTTCTTATATGCACAAAAAGACCCTGCTCCTTTAAATTTTTAATATCATCTTCAATAAATTTAAGTTTTCCCATTTTTGCATTTTTAAATTTTTAAATCAGGAATTGAACCTTTATAACCCATAAATTCTTCTGTCACGGGGTGAGATAATTTCAAAGTAATACTCAATTTCATAACTTTCACCGGGTTCTAATTCAAATTTGAAGTAATACAATCCTTTCGGTTTATCAACTTTAAAAGGTTTCTTCGAAAATTTTATGTTTTTGATTTTAATTTCCGGATCAAGAGAAACTGGCACATTCTCGATGAGTGTTCCTTTTATTTTATTTTTTCTTTCATTTTTTATAACAGTTTTATATCCTAATTTATGAACGACCTTCTTATTCATTATCCCCTTCTTTTCAATTTCCGATTTTATTAAATTATGGTCCACCTTAACAAATGGGTCCTCTCCGAAATAAAATTCCATTGTATCTCCGGGATAAAATCCTGAAATTTCTTTTTGTCCCACATATTCTTGATTCAAAAATAAATTCGCTATCCCTCTCAGGAGCGGTTCTTTTATTTTAATAAAACTCTTTGATTTTAAAAATGCAGATTTGTATTTCCTGGGAATTATTTGATATTCAAAAGAAGAGGGTAAAATGAAATTTTTGACAAAAAATACCTTACCTTCCTCGGAGGAAGGAAGAGTTACCTTGTACGGAAATGTATAGTGAAAAGAAGTATAAAGTTCTTTTTCTTCAATCGGCTTTACTTCTTTTTCCTTCGGAGCGGCTGAAGGCACCTTGATAGCCAGCACTTCCCGCGCTTCATGCTCCTTCCGGAGATATTTAGAACTTATCTTCCATTTTTCCGTAAACGGTTTAATTACCCTTCCAGGTTTTAATGTAGAAATACTCAGTTCAAAATTATCGAAATTTTCTCCGGTGAATTGGTACACTTTGGCAAACATCTTAATTTCAATATTTCCTTTCTCAGGATTACCTATTATTTTATATCGCGGTTCATAACCGCATTTTGATAAAAGAAAATATTTAATTTTTAATTTTACTTTACCTTCTGTCTTTGAATCGAGATGAATTTTTAAAAATAAGTTCTCTTTACCTATAGGGTAATATCTTCTTAATTTTCCGTCTATTTTACCCTTAATCCATTCAAGTTCATCAATCTTCTTATCAATACCTTTTATCTCCCTCTCTATCCTTGTTCCTTCTTCAATTAATGTTTTCAAAGCCTTTTTAATATTTAATGGATCGAACTTTTTCTCAAGAAATTCTTTTGACTCCTTCTCGGAATAAGAGGATTTGAATGAGTCCAAAAAAGATTTTGCTTGCTTAAGATTTTCTTTTTTTATTTTTAAAGAATCAATTATATTAGTTAATAAATCAAAAGAATCCTGGAGTATTTTAAGATTACCCCTGTATTTCAAATACATTTTTCTTTCTATCTCCGTATTTATTATTTCTCCTTTATTGAATTCTATTTGAAAAGAATTTTCATCTATAATTGGAAGAAATTTTAATTTGAGAATATTGTATCCTTTTCTTACTTTTACCTCTCTTATTTCTTCAATTAAGGCACCTTTCGGATAAAAAGTGGCTTTTTGGATAAAAGAGATAAATATAATTAATAACTGTAACATAAAAAAATAATAAAGGAAAATATATAAGAATTTCATTTAAAATAAAACAATGAAAATTTTTCTTGCAAAAATAGTATCCTGGCTTGTTAAATTTGCAATTCCCTCGCTCAGAACCCCTTTTTTGACCGTTGACGGAATTGTTGAAATTTATGACGAAAACGAAAAATTTAAAGGTATTGTCCTTATTGAGAGAAAAAATCCTCCGTTCGGTTTCGCTTTGCCCGGAGGATTTGTTGAATACGGTGAATCACCCCAAAGAGCGGTCTTAAGGGAAGTCAAAGAAGAGACAGGGTTGGATGCTGAAATTGTGAGACAATTCAGAGCATATGGGGAGCCGGGCAGGGATCCGAGATTCCATACGGTCACAATTGTTTACATTTTAAAAGCAAGAGGTAAACCTTCCGCCTCTTCTGATGCAAAGAAAACCCATATTTTTGAAATTAAGAGAATTCCTTTTGATAAAATTGTGTTTGATCACGGAAGAATAATCAGGGATTATTTAAAAGAAGTTAAAAACATTGGGCAAAAATGAACATGTTACGGGTTAAACCACTATACTGTTTTTAATCTTTTCGGCTTGGCGAAAAGGAACCAAAAAAGAATTAGGATAAGTGGTTAATGTGAGATATGCAGGAAATAAAAGTAATCTCAATTACATAAATGCAACTGCTGTCCAAATTATAAACTATGAATACAACAAAATACAATAAATAAAAATCATAATAACGCTATTTATTACACAAATATACTATAAATTTTAAATTCAAGGGATAATCAACATTGCATCACCATAACTCAAAAATCTGTAGTTTCTTTCAATTGCTTCTTTATACGCCTTTTTAAGTAAATTTTTATCTCTCACAAAACTGAGAGTTAAAAGTATAGGGGTTAATTCCGGATGATGGAAATTTGTCAAAAGAATATCAACCACTTTGAATTCATAAGGAGGTTTTATTATTAAATCCGTTTCCCCCTTTCTTTTACCGGTTATACCCCATGTTTCAAGTGCTCTTGTTACAGTTGTTCCACAAGCTATTACCTTCCCTCCTCTATTTTTGGTTTCCGCTATTTCCCTTATAGTATCCTCCGGAATCTCATATTTTTCCTTTATTATTTCTTTATCTTCAAAATCATGCAAAAATGTAAAAGGCCCCACATGAAGGGTTAACTTTTTTAATTTTATCCCTTTTTTAATAAGTTTGTGCATAACTCTTTTTGTGAAATGCAAAGAAGCAGTAGGAGCTGCTATTGAGCCCTCTTTCTGTGCAAAAATAGAATTGTAATAAAATTTATCTTTTTTTATCGGTTCCCTTGCTATATAAGGGGGCAGAGGCATCATTCCGTATTTTTTCAATAAACTCCCGACTTTGAGACCATCGGTTTTCAAAATATAAAATTTCTCTCTTCCTGCTACTTCAATTTTTACCCCATCCACGATTATTTCCCTGACATTTTTGCCTTTTAAAAGGGCATAGAATTCAAAGTCATTTATTTTTCTTATGAAAAGAATATCCACTCTTCCTCCCGAGGGTTTTTTACCTATAATCCGTGCAGGAATCACCTTTGAATCATTCACAATTAAAAGATCCCCTTTTTTAAGAAACTCATCCAATTTATAAAACTTCGTATGAATAATTTTTTTATCTTTTAACTTCAAAACAAGCAAGTTACATGCATCCCTTGGTCTTGATGGAAAAAGTGCAATTTTTTCCTTCGGAATTTTTATCATTTTATTAGAAACTCGGAGGGTCTCTTTTAACTCTTCCTGTAAATTATTCTTCCCCTTGTTAAATCATAGGGGGAAAGTTCTACGACCACCCGATCTCCCGGAAGTATTTTTATAAAATGCATTCTCATTTTGCCCGAAAGATGGCACAAGACGACGGGACCTGCATCAAGTTTTACCCTGAACATTGTGTTGGGTAATACTTCCTCCACTGTTCCCTCCATCCTTATAACACCTTTTTTTGCCATATTTTCCTCCTTAATTTAAAGAAGTCAAAATTATCGGCTCCTCATCTATCAGAACAGTATGTTCGAAATGTGCGGAAGGTTTTCCATCCAAGGTAACAATTGTCCATCTGTCATCCAATTCCTTTATTTTCCATGTTCCAATATTTACCATAGGTTCAATTGCTATAACGAGTCCTCTTTTCAATATAATTCCTTCACCTTTTTTCCCGTAATTGGGTACCATCGGCTCCTCGTGCAAATAATGCCCGACTCCATGTCCTGCCAAATCTCTCACCACATTGAACCCGAATTTTTCTACATGATTCTGAATAGCATACCCTATATCACCTGTCCTATTTCCCGGCATCGCTTCCTTAATCCCTATATAAAGGGATTCCTCGGTTACTTTTACGAGTTTCTTAACCTCTTCTTCCACCTTTCCCACAATATAAGTTTTGGCGCCATCTCCGAAAAATCCGTTTTTTTCAACTCCTATATCTATCTTCACAATATCACCTTCTTTTATTATTTTTTTATCAGAAGGTATTCCGTGAACAACCTCATGATTTAAAGAGATACACGCGGATGCAGGGAATCCTCTGTAACCCAAAAATGCGGGTCTTCCGCCTTTCTTTCTTATCATCCTGTCTATTATATTATTTATTCTCAAAGTCGTAACACCGGGTCTTATAAAATCTTCTATATCCTGTAATACACCCGCCACAATTCTGGATGCCTTTTCAATATTCTTAATTTCTTCATGTGATTTTAAAATTATCATAAAATTATCTCTTTTATTCTTTTTTCTATTTCATTCGTATCCCCTGTTCCATCTATCCTATACAAAATATTCCTTTTGTCATAAAACTCAACAAGAGGATATGTATTTTCCTTAAAAACTTCTATTCTTTTTCTTATTACTTGCTCCTTGTCATCATCCCTTGTTATTAATTTAACCTTACATTCATCGCACTCTTCATCGTTTTTAGGCGGATTAAAATTAAGATTATAAATCCTGTTACATTCGGGACATATCCTTCTTGCGGTAAGCCTCCTTATTATCTCTTCATCCGGAACATCAAAATAAATCACATATTCAAGATTTTTGTTTAATTTATTTAAAAGCATTTCGAGTCCTTCTGCCTGTTTTATTGTCCTCGGAAACCCGTCCAATATAAAAGAATCCAAATCCTTTATAGCCTGTTCAATAATTTTTAACATTATATCGTCCGGAACAAGCGTTCCTTCATCCATGTATTTCTTTGCTATTTTACCGAGTTCTGTTCCTTTTTTTACATTTTCCCTTAACAGGTCTCCGGTTGCAATTATGGGTATGTTAAATTCTTCGGAAATTTTTTTCGCCTGTGTTCCTTTTCCTGCTCCGGGTGGACCGAGAAATAAAACTCTTCTCATCCCCTTCTACGCCTCAATCTGCCTCTCTGAAGTAAACCTTCATATTGTCTTGTTATAACATGAGACTCAATTTGTTGTAAGGTATCCTGAGCAACTCCGATGATTATGAGGAGTCTTGTTCCTCCGAAATAGAACGGCACATTTGTTAATTTTGAAAGATAATAAGGCAAAATAGCAACAATTGCTATGAATAAAGCTCCGGGTAATAAAATTCTTTTTAAAACATTATCAATATATTCTGCTGTTTTTTCACCCGGTCTGACACCCGGGATAAATCCCGAATATTTCTGTAAATTATCCGCGATATCCCTGGGGTTCAAAATTACTGCAGTATAAAAATAATGAAAGAAAATTATCAATATTCCGTAAATTAAGTCATACAAAAGATGCCCCGGATTAAACATCTGGGTAAAAATCATCACATCCTGAAGTTGAGGGAAAAAAGAGGCTAATGAGTAGGGGAGAATCATTATACTTTGTGCAAAAATAATTGCCATAACTCCTGCTGTTGTCATTTTCAAAGGCAGATGGGTTGAAGCTCCTCCGTAAACCTTTCTTCCTACAATTCTTCTTGCATATTGAACCGGTATTTTTCTTGAAGCGAGGTTCATGTATACAATCCCTGCTGTAAGGAAGAAAAGAATCGCAACCGCAAAAATAACTGCTGCAATTGAAACCGCTCCGTTTTTTAAAAGTGTGATAGTCTGTGCAATTTCCTGGGGAACCGTATCCAAAGAACCGACAAATATTAATAATGAAGCACCGTTCCCTATCCCTCTTTCTGTGATTTGCTCTCCGAGCCACATACAGAAAACAGCACCTGCTGATAGAGTAATCACGGTTAAAAGTGTAAATCCGAGACCCGGATGAGGCACAATCGGAAGACCGGAAGGAGAAGTAAATCGTGTAAGAAGGGAAGAAATTCCGAAAGATTGAATTGCAGCAACAAATACGGTTAAGTACCTTGTCCATTGTTCTATCTTCCTTCTTCCCGCTTCCCCTTCTCGCTGGAGTTTTTCAAGATACGGAACACTTGTTGTGAGAATCTGAAATATAATTGAGGCGGAAATATAAGGCATTATTCCTATTCCCAAAATTGAAGCCCTGCTCAGTGCACCTCCCACAAACAGGTCAAAAAGACCGAGAAAACTACCCCTTAATTGCTGAGCAAAAAGTTCACCGAGTGCTTTTGCATCTATTCCGGGAATGGGAATATGAGTCCCTAAGCGGAATATTATAAGTACAATTGCAGTGAATATGAATCTCTGTTTTAAGTCCTTTATTTTAAATAAACCTTTTATTCTCTCAATTGCAGGTTCTGTCGCCATTTTCGGTACACAGGTTTTTAAGAATTGAACTTATTTTAAAAATAAGACCTTACCTCCTGCTTTTTCTATTTTTTCTATTGCCTTTTTGGAAGCCTTATGCACATGAACATTTATAGGAAAAACAATTTCACCTTCTGATAAAAGTTTTACTTTTAAATTTTTTCTCAAAACCCTTCTTTTTTTCATTTCCTCAACTGTTGCTTCCTCCCCTTCTTTAAATTTTCTGACCAAGTCCTTTATGTTTATTATCTCATACTCCTCGGCAAAAATATTTGTAAATCCCCTCTTGGGTAATCTTCTGTAAAGAGGAGTTTGTCCGCCTTCAAAATAAGGTCCTTTTTCTTTTCCTGACCTTGATTTTGCCCCTTTATGTCCTCTTCCTGCTGTTTTTCCGTGTCCAGAACCTATTCCCCTTCCTACCCTTTTCCTTTTTTTCACGGCTCCTTTTGCAGGCTTTAAATTTGAGAGTGTAAGCAACTTTTATCCTCCTTCTGTATACAAGGGATTGGAACCCTCAAAATTTACCAGAATCATCCTCAAAGCCTCCTCATCGATAATGAACTCTTCTTTCTCCATATCAAGCTTTATCTTCCATCTCTGTAAAAAATCTGCTCCTATTATTAATTCATAAGGTAAATCCTCATATACAAGAAAAATATGAGCCAGTTTATATCCTTTCAAGTCTACAAAAAGGGTCGTGGTGTTTTTTATTGTAATTTTAGAATTGTTTCCCAAAGTAAATACAAAAGGATAAGGAGAGCAAAGCACAGTAGCAATTTTTTCACACACATCCTTTTTTACCAAAGAAGCACTCGCTCCTGTATCAAAAAGAGCCTCAATATTTTTTTCTCCTTTATCCCCGGAAATCGTAAGTTCTTTTTTTATTATGCCCATAGGCTACTCTTCCTTTTCAACTTCTTCCACTTCTATAAGATGTTTGACCCTGTTTATCATTCCCCTTATCTGCGGTGTATCCCTTTTTATCACCACATGTCCTATTTTCCTCAACCCTAACGCCTCAAGTGTTCTTTTTGCTTTCCAGTTAGCACCTATTTTTGACCTTATCTGCTTTATTTTGAGATATTTTTCTTTTTTCTTCATTTTATGAACTATACATAAATTTTCTTGTCACCCTTGAAAGGGGTAATCCCCTTCTCCTCGCGACTTCTCTCGGGTCCTTCAACTGCTTTAAGGCTTCCATAGTAGCCTGTGCAAGATTACAGGGGGTGTTGGAACCCAGGGATTTTGTAAGAACATTTTTATATCCGGCAGCCTCAAGAATAGCACGTACTGTTTGACAAGCAATAAGACCCGTTCCGGGACCCGCAGGTTTCAGAAGTATTTTAGCAGCTCCTACTTTTCCAACAACCGGATGGGGTATGGTTCCGTTAATAATAGGGACTTTTACCATATTTTTTCTCGCTCTTTTGAGTGCCTTCGCAATCGCATCAGGAGTTTCAGCAGCCTTTCCGTGTCCTATTCCCACAAGTCCTTCACCATCACCGACCGCAACCCAGGCGGAAATTCTGAATCTCCTTCCACCGGTTACAACTTTCACAACACGGCTTAAACTTATAATGTTTTCAATAAGTGTTTTTTCCTCTTCCATAGGTGTTAATTATACAATTCGGTTTTTATCTTTTTCAACATTTTACTTCTTTGATAAAAATCTCAAAATAATATTTAAAAGTAAGGTTAAAATTATTGAGATTAATATGGATGTACCGAGTGGGAAGTAAAATTTGAAGTTTTTCCTCTCAATTACTATATCCAGTGGCAATCGGGGAATGCTTTTAAATGTACCCAATTTTGAGAACAAAAATAATATTCCTCCTATGAGTATAAATAAGAGACCGAATAAAAAGAAAAATTTTGCAAACTCCTCAAAAAACTTCATTCCGCCCAAAAAGGTCTGTATCCCTGAACATACTCGGATGCTTTCATTCTCCTTTTACTGGCAGGTTGGAGTTCAAGAATCTCAACCGCTCCTTCACCGCACATTACAAAAAGTTTTGCTCCTTCTATTAAAATTTTTCCCGGAGTACCCGTAAATTCCTTTATGTCTTTTACTTTGTAAATTTTAACATATTTACCGTCAAAATGAGTCCTGGCTCCGGGAGTAGGAGAAAGAGCGTGAATGTGCCTCATAACTAAAAATGAGCCTTTTTTCCAGTCAATCCACAGTTCATCGTCCTCTATTTTCTTTGCATAAGAACTTTTTCCCTTCTGAGCTTTTGGTTTTATTCTTCCTGTCTTAAATTTCTGATATACTTCAGGTAAGACACTTATGCTTTTTTCCGCAATTATTGATTCTATCTCTCCCCTTGTTCTTTCATTAACTTCTATTTTTTCCTGATAAATAATTTTACCCGTATCTATTCCCTCATCCATTATGAAAAATGTATATCCGACTTCCTTTTCTCCGGCCATGATAGCCCTTTCAAGCGGAGCTGCTCCCCTGTACTTCGGTAAAAGTGAAGGATGAAGATTCCAGGCGCCGTTTTTGGGCATTTCCAAAATTTCTTTACCGAGTATTTGCCCGTAGTCTGTCAAAAGAATAAGTTCGGACTGAAAAGATTTTAATGCACTTATAAGGGCAGGATGATTCACATCCTGAGGCTGAAAAATCCTATCCTTTGGAATTCCATGTTGTATTGCAAGCTCCTTTACAGGAGGGGGCATTAAACGCATCCCCCTTCCCTGCGGTTTATCAGGACCTGTTACAACTGCATCCGGTTTTATTCCTCTCTTTAACATTGCAATAAATACTTTTGCAGCAAACTCTCCTGTTCCGAAAAATATAAGCTTTCCCTCCGTCATTTCAAAGTTTAAATGGTTTTATACGGGGATCTAACCCTTAATGTTATCGGATTTTTTAATGTTATTTTAAACCTTTATCCTTTGTTCTTTAATTTCTTTAAAACCTTTTTTAAATTGTGCAACCAAAATTCTCCGTGTTTCCTTATCAAGCCGGTCAATAAAAAGCAAACCGTTTAAATGATCATATTCATGTAAAATAACCCTTGCCAGCATTCCTTCGGTTTTAATTTCTTCTTCTTCACCTTTTATATTCATATATTTTAAATAAACACCCGCCGGTCTTTCAACATCAGCATATATTCCGGGTATTGAAAGACAGCCTTCTTCCATCACACTTTCACCCCATATATCAATAATCTCCGGATTTATCACAATGAGCGGCTCTTTGTCTTCGCCTATCACCTTTCCGGAAACAACAAACAAGGACAATTTTTCACCAACCTGATTTGCCGCAAGACCTGCTCCTTCATAAAATAACATCGTTTCAATCATATTATAAGCAAGTTCTTTTATTTTTTCATCAATTTTATAAATTCTTTCCGTCTTTTGTTTTAAAACGGGATCACCGTAATATTTAAGACTTAGAACCTTCCTTTTCAATCTTTGCCTCTCCTACTTTCCTTTTTATGGCATTTTTTTCAAATTTTATAAGTATACCGGAACCGACTCTCAAGGTTATAACATTATCATCCACTCTCACAACAGTGCCCATTATGCCCCCCAGTGTCACAACCTTATCTCCCTTTTTTAAAGAATTTATCATTTTTATCCTTTCCTTCTCTTCCTTCTGCTGCGGTCTTATGAAGAGAAAATATAAAAAAGCAATCATTACAAGAAAAGGTAAAAGAAAAATAAAAAGGGAGGCTAAAGCATTGGGAGCCTCTGCAGTACCGGTTTGAGTAAAAATATTAAAAATCATCACCGAATGTTAACCACCATTGCCAGGGATCGTAAGCCTTTTGAAGGTTCCATTTTCGTGCAAAATCCAGCTTTAAATAAAAGTATCCCATATTTATCCTAAAACCAAATCCGACATCCATTAGTAGATCTTTTGTTTTATAAAAACCGTCACTTTTTTCAAAAAGTTTAAATTTTTTAAAATCCGATTTTTCTCCTATTAATCCTGCTTCTATAAATAATACACTTTTAAGCCCGCCTATTTCAACAGGAATAAAACCCAATCTTAATCTGTCAAGAAAAGGAATTCTTAATTCAAATGTTCCGTAAATAAACTCCCTTCCCCAATAACTGAAAAGATCATACCCTTTCATCATATAAGGACTTCCGAAAAAGTAAGAAATAACCTTTTCATCTCCTTCAATATACCCGTAAGTAAATCTCATTGCAAAATTTGACCTGGGTGTTAATCTGAAATATTTCCTGAAATCGGATCTTATTTCTACATATTTATATTCGGGTGAAAGACCTTTTTTAAAACCGATTCCGAAAAATTCTCCGTCCTTCACTCCGTTATAAAATCTGAATCTCCTGTCAAAAATATAATAGAAACTGTAATCAAAAGTAAGAAAGGTGGAAAAGAAAACTTTGGGCTCAACCGTACTCCAATCAATAAGATACCTTTCCCTGTAAGAAAAATTAAATCCTGTTTCTATTCTGTTAAAAATATCTATGGGATGAGAAAATCCAAAAAAAACTCCCAATTCTTTGTCCCATGCATCCTGAGATTCAGATAAAATATAGTAAGGAAAATATTGATATATTTCAAAATAATAATCCGTTCTTTTTTTAAGATACATAATAAAAAGGTCCCAATTAGAATCAAGCAAATTATCCGATAATTCGGAGAAGAAGATAATTCTCCAGTTGCCCGGGATATCGGAAAATCCCATTGAGACTCCTCCGTAATATCCGTAAAGAGGATAATATCCAAGACCTGCTATGATCCAATCAGGAGTTAAAGAAAATGTATAATCCTGTGAATAATAATCTCCTTCCTGCCACTTTTCACCTTTTTCTTCCTTATATGAAAGTTTCTTAGGTTTATACGATAATACATCGTATATCACAAAAATATCATATCCTCCTTTCCATAATAAAGAAACCGCAATGGTATTTAAATTATTTGAAAAGGAAACATTACGAATATATGTCGGAAAATCGGTTAACCTGTAAAGGGAATCCTTTTCAAGGTCATAAAAACATAAATTTCTCACCCCCTCCGGTTCATCATAAAGGAAGTATAATTTATTTTCATATAAAAAAGGATCTTCTAGATTTCCGAGATAGGGGGTGAGTTTTTCAATATTTCCGTTTAAAGGATTTAAAGAAAATATTGCATAACTTCCGTAATAATTTTCATTGTTTCTATCCGAAATAAAGATTATCAGGGTATCATTTACAAAAACAGGGTCCCTATCATCATATTTATCTTCTGTAATGTTCATAATTTCATCATTTAAAAGGTCATAGATATAAATATCGGAAAATCCGTCTTTCAAACCTGCAAATACAATTTTACTTCCATCAGGAGAAAAGGAAGGTTCATATCCTGCATCAAGACCGGAAAGTTCAAATTTTTTCGTTATTTTTTCTTTTTCAGTATCATAAATGAAAATAAGGTCACTTTTTCCCCCAGATGTGATAAAAGTTAAAAACCTTCCGCCTTTTGAGAAGGACAAGCCCGGTCTTATAAGATGCAGATTCTCGAGTGAGGGATTCTTTTCACCCGAAACTATCTTTTTTGTCTTTTTTGATGATAGGTAGGTAACATAAATATCCGTAAATCCTGTTCTATCCGAAATATAAGCAATTTTTGAACCATCAGGAGAAATTGCTATACCTATATTCAAAAATCCGCCTTGTAATCGGTGATCAGTGATTTGTTCAGATTTTTCAAGAGGGAAGTTATATTCCTTAAAATCCATATACAATTTTTTCTTTAAATACCAGTTAAAATAGTCGGAAAACTGTGATAAATTCAAACCAAACAATTTTTTTATATTTCTTCTCAGGTTTCTTGAACTTACAAAGCCTCTTACAAACTCAGAGGCTTTTTCCTTTCCGTATTCTTCCTCAAGAAACCTGAAAAACATCTCTCCCAATCGATAAACAATATAGCCTCCCATATTTGAGAACTCTTCAAGGGATGGTAAAATATTATTGATTATCAAATCTTTTACAAATCCTCTTGTCTCTGCATCTTCTTTATGAGAAAGATACTCTGCAAGTCCTTCCATAACAAACAGAGGAACTTCGGGTAAATTTGTGGACAAAAGGTTCTGTCCCAATCTTCCGTAAAAAAGATGATATTGAAAAACATGGGTTAATTCATGCACAAGTACATGCCTGAACTCCTCATATGAGCCGTTAAAAGGCACAACAACCCTTCTTTTAAAAATTTCGGTAAATCCTCCGACTCCTTCTGGTAATACCTCAAGCACCACATTTGTTTGTCTGAAGTCGTTAGGGGAGTTATAAATCAGAACGGGTATTTTGTAATCCATTTTCACTTTAAAAAATTCCCTCATTTCCGGATAAGCATTTTCTAAAATATAAGAGGCAAATCTTGCGGGTTTTTCTCCACCCGAGTAATAATAAACATTAAAATGCGCAGTCTCTATTTTCTTAAAATCAAAATCTTTATACTGAATTTTATTAATACCGGAAAAAATTAAGAATAGGAAAAACAAAAAAGTTGCCCTTTTAATCAAAATAAAGATGGTCCGGTATAATATAATTCATGGGGTTTAAAGGCTTGTTAAAAAGCCGAACTTCATAATGAACATGAACTCCAGTTGTTCTTCCTGTCTTTCCCATCAATGCTATTATGTCTCCTCTCTTTACCTTTTGTCCAACTTTTACAAGGATTTTTGAATTATGTGCATATCTTGTCTTAAATCCGTTTCCGTGGTCTATTTCCACTACAAGCCCGTAGCCGTGTCTCCATCCCGCATAGGTAACCCTTCCATCAGCAGTTGCAAAAACCGGAGCACCGTAGCTTCCAGAAATATCAATACCTTCATGAAGTTTCAATTTTCCCGTAAAAGGATCCCTTCTGTATCCGAACCTTGAAGTAATCCATCCGGATCTCACAGGCATTATAGAGGGGGTATGAGCGAGCTCTTTGCCTTTTTTATTTATATAATCTTCAATCTCCTTAACTTTTTCATCAAAAATCTTTGTTATATTGAGCATATAATCCAGTCTTTTTTCCAGGTCATTCTCTTTTAATTCAGGGATCAATTCTCCACCTTTTCCCATTTCCAAAAGCCCTTTCTCAAAAGGTTCAAGCCCTGCAAAATTTCTCAACTTATTCAGTTTATCGGTTAAAATTTCAAGTTTTTTCAATAAACTGTCCTTTTTTATTCCAAGAACATTAATTTTTCTCCTGAGTTTTTTATTCTCGTGAATCAAAAAATTCAATTTATTTCTATCAATTTCAAAATTCCAGAAATGATAAATAAGGAAAATATTCATGAAAAATACAAAAAATAAAAATAAAAATAAAAATTTGATTAAACCGGAACTTATATAAAAATTTTTTACATTTTTGGTTCCGTCCGAAGGAATAATTTGAAAAAAGAAACCTTTTTTCATAATTTTATAATAAGGTCAAAAAAATCAAAAAGTCAAAAATTAATTATAAGGTTGACAAACTCATATATCAAAATGTATAATTAAACTTCAATTATGGAAAGAATTACACCCATGGATTTTAAAAACATTGAAAGGAAATGGCATCTTGTTGATGCCAGCGATAAGGTATTGGGAAGATTGGCGTCCCGTATTGCACTTCTTCTAATGGGAAAAAGAAAACCGAATTATACACCTCATATTGATCAAGGAGACTTTGTGGTGGTTATAAATGCTGAAAAGGTGAAATTAACAGGAAATAAACTTGAAAATAAGATTTATTATCATCATTCGGGTTATCCCGGGGGATTAAAGGCAAGAAAAGCAAAGGAGATTCTGGAGAAGCACCCCGAGAGATTGATAAAACTTGCAGTTAAAAGAATGTTACCGAAAAATAAACTCGGAAGGAAAATGTTAAAAAGATTGAAAGTATATGCAGGGGACAAGCATCCCCATCAGGCACAAAAACCTCAAATGATTGAAATAGAGAAGGTTCTTTAATATGGGAGAATTAATTTTTACATCAGGCGGCAGGAAATCTGCACGGGCGAGGTTAAGGCTTCGCCCAGGCACGGGAAAAATATGGGTAAACGGAAAAAGACCTCTTGAATATTTCAAAAGGCAGGACCTTGTAATACATGCTTTTGAACCTCTTTCTGCGGTGCAAAAGGAAAAGGATTTTGATATTGCGGTAAAAGTTAAAGGAGGTGGTTTATCCGGACAAGCGGGTGCAATAAGGTATGCTTTAAGTAAGGCTCTTGTTCAATATAATGAAGGATTTAAAGCAGTATTAAAAGCACGGGGAATGTTAACCCGTGACCCAAGGGAAAAGGAGAGGATGAAATATGGACTTACAAAACGTAGAAGGGCGCACCAGTATTCAAAACGCTGATATAAAAATAGAGGACTTACTTCAAAGTGGTGTGCATTTCGGACAGAGGACATACCGTTGGAATCCTAAGATGAAGCCTTTTATATTCGGAAAAAGGGAGGGAATTTATATCATCAATATTCACAAGACGCTTGAATATCTGAGAAAGGCAATGGAATTCGCGGAAAAAGCAGGAGAGCAGGGTTTAATTCCGCTTTTTGTATGTACAAAAAAACAGGGAAAAGACATTATAAAGGAACAAGCGGAAAGAATCGGGGCTCATTATGTAACCGAGAGATGGCTCGGAGGGCTTTTAACCAATTTTGAGACAATAAAGACCAGAATAGAGAAAATGAGAGAGATAGAAAAATTGAAAGAATCCGATCGGTTTGAAAAATATCCCAAAAAGGAGAGACAAAAAATTTTAAAACTTTATGAAAAACTGCAAAGGAACTTGGGTGGAGTAAGGGAAATGTTTGAGTTGCCGGGTTTTTTATATGTTGTTGACCCTGTTAAAGAGGACCTGGCTGTTAAGGAAGCAAACAAATTAAAAATACCGATAATTGCCCTTATAGATACGGACGGAAACCCCGAACTCATAGATTATCCAATCCCCGGGAATGATGATGCAATGAAATCAATTGAATTTATAACGAAATTAATTGCAGAAAGCTATTTAAAAGGAAAGGCAAAAATAAAGGAGGAATAAATGGCAGAAATTACACTTGAATTGATTAAGGAACTGCGGGAAAGGACGGGTGCAGGAGTAATGGATTGCAAGAAAGCCCTGAAGGAAGCCGATGGTGACATTGAGAAAGCAATAGAGATATTGAGGAAAATGGGCATTGCAAAGGCTGAAAAAAAACTGGATAGGGAGGCAAAAGAGGGAATTATTGAGGCATACATTCATCCGGGTGCAAAACTGGGTGTCCTGATTGAGTTGAATTGTGAAACCGATTTTGTGGCAAAAAATGAAGAGTTTAAAAAACTTGCAAAGGAAATAGCAATGCAGATTGCTGCAATGAGTCCTATTGCGGTCACAAGGGAGCAGGTTCCGGAAGAAATCATTGAAAGGGAAAAGAAAATTTATGAAGAACAGGCAAGGGAAAGCGGAAAACCCGAACATATAATCTCAAAAATTATTGAGGGTAAGCTCGAAAACTTTTTTAAGGAAAAATGTCTGGTTGAACAGAGCTATATAAGGGATCCTTCAATCACTGTAGGAGATTTAATAAAGCAACATATATCAAAATTCGGAGAAAATATAGTTATAAGAAGATTTGCAAGGTTCAGGATAGGAGAGAAATAAAAAATTTAGGGATTTTAGTAAATTTTTCATCCATGTCAGACTGTAAGGAACCGAGAAGAGTAAATAAACCTTAAACCCTAACTCTGCATTTTTTAAGTAATAGGAAGGGTGGGTTCGGAGGATTTATTATGACAGAATTGTGAAAAGCAATAATTTTCAATATTTATACATATATCACATTTCCAATTTTACACTTGAAATTTTATATTTTTTATGTTCAAAATATCCTGAATGGGTTTTGAAATATAAAAAGAAGGGAACCGCCATTCATAAGATTGACGGAAATTATTATTTGTATGGGAAAATTCAATGGATAACCCTTGAAATACCAAAACAATCAAGAAGTCTGATTGAAAAATTAAAAATACCTATTACTTAATTTTTAAAGAGTTAGGGTTTAATATTTCTGAGATTCTATGCAATAAATCATACTTCAGCATTTTTACACACACTAAGCCTATGAACATGTTTGTATTTTATAATTTTTAGCCTTTTACTACTCCGAAGGGTTTCAATCTGGCAACTTTTTTTGAAATTTTTGCCCTGTGCACAACATCAACAACAATATCCAAATCTTTATAAGCATCCGGTATTTCCTCCTCCATCGTATCCCTTGAAGCTGCCCTTATCTTTACTCCTATTTTCAAGAGTTCTGCTTTTATATCCCTTACTTTTGACGCCCTTATCGCCGCTTTTCTTGATAAAACCCTACCCGCTCCGTGACATGTTGATCCGAAACACTTTTCCATTGCCTCTTTTGTTCCTACAAGAATATATGAACCCGTTCCCATACTTCCAGGAATCAAAACAGGTTGCCCTATATTCTTGTAGACTTCCGGGATTTCGGGATGACCCGGTGGAAACGCCCTTGTTGCCCCTTTTCTGTGAACCCATACCCATTTTTCCACACCCTTAATAATATGTTTTTCCCTTTTTGCAATATTATGAGCAACATCATAAATCATTTCAATTCCGAGTTCTTTTGCATTTTTACCGAAAACTTTTTCGAAACTTTCCCTTACCCAGTGAGCAATCATCTGCCTGTTACACCATGCAAAATTCGCAGCAGAAGTCATTGCTTTTATATAATCTTTTGCCTCTTTTGAATAGATCGGAGCACATGCAAGTTGTTTATCAGGTAAGTTTATTCCGTATTTCCTCATGGCAGACATCATAACCCTGATGTAATCATCCGCAATCTGGTGCCCGAATCCCCTTGAACCGCAATGTATCATTAAGCAAACTTGACCTCTAAATAAACCCATCTTTTTTGCTGCTTCTTCATCAAAAATTTTCTCAACAACTTGAAGTTCAAGGAAATGATTTCCCGAGCCAAGTGTCCCGAGCTGGGGCATTCCCCTTTGTCTTGCTCTTTTAAAAACAGCGTTGGGATCCGCACCTTCCATTGCACCGTAAGATTCGGTTCTCTCTAAATCTTCCTCTGTCCCGAATCCCCTTTTGACCGCCCACTTTGCTCCTGTTACCATTACATCCTCAAGGTCACTTTCACTTACCCTTATTTTCCCCTTTGCTCCTACACCGGAAGGAATATTAATAAAAAGCGCATCAAGCAATTTGTCAAGATATTTTTCAACCTCCTCTTTTTTTAAATTTGTACGCAAAACCCTTACACCGCAATTTATATCATAACCCACTCCTCCGGGCGAAATTACTCCTTCTTTTTCATCCATCGCAGCAACCCCTCCTATCGGAAATCCGTATCCCCAATGTATGTCAGGCATTGCATAGGAGGCTTTCTGAATTCCAGGCAGATGAGCAACATTCGCTACCTGCTCGGGTGCCTTATCCTGCACAATACTCTCCATAAGCCTCTTTGTAGCAAAAATTACACCCGGAACCCTCATTCCGGGCTTGTAATTTTTCGGAATTTCAAAAGTCACATCGTCAATTTGCTTTAAAGGACCTCTCCATGCATCATTCATAATTTTTTCCTCCTTTTTTATACAAGACACAACTCTATTGCCTCCTTTATATTTTTTAAAGCCTCTTCCACCGTCTCTCCCTGAGAGTAACACCCCGGTAGGGAAGGGCAAATAACAACATACCCTCCCTTTTCGTCCGATTCAAGAATTACTTTAAATTCAAATATCTTCATAATGGTTCCTCCTTTTTATATATCATTATAAACCATCATTTTGAGATTTTTAAAAGATAATTAAGAAATTCTTTTTCTACAGTTTTATAATTCTTATTTATTTTTATTTTAACTCCGTTTATTGAACAGACGGGCTTGAATTCTGTTGTTGTTCCTGTAAGGTAAACAGAATCAGCATTAAACAAATCCCAAACAAAAATCTTTGTTTCTATCACCCGGATCCCCCTGTTTCTCAAAAACTCAATCAATCTTTTCCTTGTCACACCGGGCAGTATACCGTTCAGTTCCGGAGTAAAAAATATTCCGTCTTTTTCATAAAAAACATTGGTTGAGGTCCCTTCTTTTACAGCTCCCTCCTTTTCAAAAAAAATTGCCTCATCATAATTTTTTTTCTTTGCATAAAATTTGGCAAGAACATTCGGAAGTAGATTTGTCGTTTTTATATCAACCCTTTTCCATCTGATTTCTGGATGAAGAATAATTTTTAATTTATCGGGTCTCTTACAAATTTTTTGCGCAAAAACAAAATAATTCGGCTCCGGTCTCCGTTCTACAAAATGTTCCCTTTCGGTTGCTCCTCCTGTAACCTGAATATAAATTGATAGTTCATCATTACCCGTCTTTTTCGCAACTTCAAGACATATTTTCTTCCACTCATTCCTTCTCAGGGGATTCTTCATCCCGATCTCTCTCAATCCCCTCTCCATTCTCTCTATATGGTCATCAAAACATATAAGAATGCCATTTTGATATTTTATAACTTCATAAACTGACTCACCGAAATTAAACCCCCGGTCCTTTAAAAATTGATAAAAGGTCTTATTTTTTATAAATCTACCGTTATAAAAAATTATTTTATTATCCATAAAGGATTAACCTGGATTGAACCGTTTCCTATTTTGAAGGAATTTCTGATAGCTTCTTCTGTAAATTTTTTTGCCCTTTCAATTGCCTTAAGGGGCGGAATTCCCTTGGCAAGATTTGCAACAATACTTGCCGAAAAAACACAACCCGCCCCGTGATATTTCATATTTTTACCTATCCTTTCGGTCTCAAAATGAGCAAAATCTTTTCCGTTATACACCACATCGATTGCTTTTTCACCGAAATGTCCACCTTTTATAACTACATATTTAGGTCCCATTTCATGAATAATTTTGGCAGATCTTTCAGCATCTTTTATTGAATTTATTTTCATTTTTGAAAAACTTTCGGCTTCCCAACGATTCGGGGTTACAATAAGTGCTTCGGGAAAGAGACTTTTAATTAAAAGTTCAACCGCCTCTTCAAGAAGCAGTCTGTCACCAGAACCCGCAAATATTACTGGATCTAAACAAAAATTCTTTAATCTATGTTCCTTAATTTTCATGGAAACTACATCAATTATATCCATTGAATAAAGCATACCCGTTTTAAAAGCCTTTATGTCAAAATCCTCACATACCATATCAATCTGATCAGCAACAATTTCTTTTTTTATTCCCTGAATTGACTTAACACCTTTAGTATTTTGAGAAGTAACCGCGGTTATAACAGAAACTCCGAATGTTTTATGTACTGCAAATGTTTTTAAATCAGCCTGTATGCCGGCACCTCCTCCGCTATCACTTCCCGCAATTGTTAAAACACAGGGTAAATTACTCAAATTTTATTTCTCTTTCCTCTGTTATTATCCCTTTGTATAAAAAAGAAATTTGTCTTAAAGCAATGTAAAAGTCAAATTCATTGATTGCAGAAATTGCATCCTTAGGAATATATATTTTATATCCGTAAAGTGCTGCCGAACCTGCTGTATGAAGAACACATATGTTTGCAACCGTTCCTGCAATAACAAGATTTTTGATTCCATTTATTCTTAATAGATGGTCAAGAGGTGTACCGAAAAATCCGTCATACCTCAATTTCTTAATTATATATTCACCCTTTTGAGGCTTTAACTCTTCTATAATCTCAGCACCCCATGTATTCTTAATGGCATGCTTTCCCCAAATCGGAAACTCAATATCATTCTCTTCGTGCCAGTCCTGAGTAAAAAATATTTTCACATTTTTTTCTCTTGCTTTTTCAAGTAATCTCTTAATTGCGGGAACGGTCTTTTCCGCATCAGGGACACACAACGCTCCTTCTTTTTTAACAAAATCATTCTGCATGTCAATAATCAGAAGCGCGGTTTCTTGCGTCGGAAGTCTAACATCTTTTTTTATTTCAATCTCGGGTAAAGAAAAAACTTTTTCTTCCATGTTGTGCATAATGATTCAGGGGATTGAACCTGAGTTTTAATCCTTTCTCTGTAATTTTTCAAGCAACATTTTTAATTTCTTCGCCCTCTTAGGGTGTCTTAATTTTCTGAGTGCCTGTGCCTCAATCTGTCTTATTCTCTCCCTTGTAACACCGAAAATCCTTCCCACCTGTTCAAGAGTCATAGGAGGGTGATTTCCGAGACCGAATCTCAACCTTATAACTTTCTGCTCTCTTTTTGAGAGTGTTGATAAAATTTCATTGAGCTTTTCCCTTACTATTGCTTCCCTTGCAAGTTCTGCAGGTGATTTTGTAAATTGATCTGCTATTATTTCTTCCATAACACCGTCCTCATCCCTTCCTATGGGTTTATCAATTGAGAGGGGCTGATGAGATACCTCAAGTGCCTGTTTTACTTTTTCTTCCGGCAATCCCACAATGTCAGCAAGTTCCCTTACAGTAGGCTCTCTTCCGTATGTCTGTAAGAAATCTTTCTGTGCCTTGGAAATTTTGGTTAATGTTTCTATCATATGGACAGGAACCCTCACGGTCCTTGAATTGTCTGCAATTGCTCTGGTAATTGCCTGTCTTATCCACCATGTAGCATATGTTGAGAATTTGTAACCTTTACGATAATCAAATTTTTCAACTGCTTTTAAAAGTCCGATATTACCCTCCTCAATAAGGTCAAGAAACTCAATACCCCTGTTCATAAACTTCTTTGCGGTTCCTATTACAAGCCTAACATTACCCTCAACCATTTTTTCCCTTGCAATATTATATGCCTTTTTTGCTTCATCTATTTCTTCTCTTATCTTTACAAGCTCCTCAAAAGGAAGCCCTAAACGCTCCTCATATTCCTTTAAAGAATATTTGATTGCTTTTATTGTTTCATTTATCTCATCAAGATAATTCTTCTTTCCATTATCCTTTGAAATCTTTTTCCTTTCTTCTTTTAATCTCTCAAGCTCTTTACTCATATTCTCCATCGTCTTGATTTCTTCATGTAATCTATCCACATTTTCCTGAACATAAGAAAATTTCGGCACAATTTTCTTGAATAATCTGTCCAGTTTCTTTCTTTCCTCCTCATTAAGTGTTTTTATACTCTTACCCTGTTTTTCAAACACATCCTCATAAAAATTCAAAAATTCATTAATTCCTCTTGCAACCCTCTTTTTTTCTTTCCTGTTTACCTCTTTATTTGTCCAATAACTTGAATCAACCTCGAGCACCTCCTCGGGCTGCAGTTCCTGTTCCTGAATTTTCCTTAAGAAAAATATAAACCTTTTTATTCCGAAATCGGTCCTGAATAAAATCTCCTTCATTTTTTCTTTTGAATCAAAAATCGTCTTTGCAAGTGCAACCTCTTCCTCCTTTGTCAGTAATCTCAAATTTGATATCTGTTTTAAATATGTTTTAACCGGGTCATCCTTTACCTTTATTTCGGGTTCCTCTATTTCTTTTTCCTTCTTCTTATCCTCTCCTTCCACAATTTCTATACCTTCCGCAAAAAGTGCCTCCATAACCTCATCAACAACATTAGGAGGCAAATTCATCGTTAAATCATTTAAATCCTCGGTTTTAATTTGCTTGTTTTTCTTAGCCTTCGCCATAACCCTTTCAATTACACTCTGAACAATCATCTGCTCTATTTCCTTATCGGTCATTTCTGAGATTTTTTTTGAAGGCTTCGTTTTCTTCTTTCCCATGAACCTACCTCCTTTTTAAGAGAAATTTTCCCTCTGTATGGGAATTGAACCCTGTTTATTTTTCATCTCTCTCCATTTTTCCAAAATCTCTTCTTCCCTTAGAATCTGGCTCATCTTATCCTCCAGATATTTAAAGGCACTTAAAGGAGGGCTATCCTTTTCATCTTTAAATTCAACATTTTTAAATTTTTCTTTTGCCTTAAATATCGCTTCCATCAATTTTCTTCTTTCCTTATCCGGAAGTTCAAACAGAATTTCCTCAAAAATTTCTCCTTTAAGAATCCTTTTTGTTATGTTCCTTAGAAGAGTATCTTTGAAAACTCTTTCATCTATTTTCCTTTTTTCAAACTCCTCCTTTTTAAAATAATTAAAAGCAACAATTGTTCCGAAAACCGAATAATCCGGAATAAAGTCCCCTGTTTCAATTTTTGAATCCTGAATTGTGGGCTTTACACGGGATTTTATATATTCCGAGGAAATCAAAAATATTTTTGATAATTTTTTGATAAAAAGTTCCCTTTCAATTTCCGAAGGCACACAGGATATGAAATTTGTAAGTTCACTCAAAAGCAAACTCTGTGCATAAGGATCATCAGGCAATTTTTCAGGCAAAAATGCATCAATAAAATCTTTTGAATTGTTTAAAATTTCTTCCATTTTTTCTTTTTCATTCTTTTTCAAAAAGGATTCGGGGTCTTCATTTTCCGGAAGCATACCTATTTTCACTTTTAAATCCGCTTTTAAAAGAAAAGGTAATGCCCGCTTCATACCTCTTTTTCCGGCATCATCACCATCAAATAACACTATAATATTACCAGCAAATCTTCTGATTATCAATGCCTGGTCGGTTGAAAAAGCAGTTCCCAGGGGTGCAACGGTATTTTCAAAACCGCTTTCAACCATCCTCAAAACATCTGTATAACCCTCAACCAGAATCAGTGTCCCTTTCCTTCTTGCCTCATTCTTTGCTATATTTAAGCCGAACAAATTCTTACTTTTTTTAAAAATCTTTGTCTCAGGAGAATTCAAATATTTCGGCTCACCTTCAAAAGCCCTGCCTCCAAAAGCAACGCATTTTCCCGAAACCGAATAAATCGGAAAAATGAGTCTGTCTCTGAAAAAATCCCTTAATGTCCCTGATGTGCCTGTAATAAGTCCTGCTTCAAGCAAAAGGGAAGGATTGATTCCCTTCTCTCTTGCTTTTTTAATTATAAAATCACCATCCGGAGGGGCATAACCTATTTTAAATCTTCTTATTGTATGTAATTTAAAATTCTTTTCATTTAAAAAATTCCTTGCCTTTTCTCCCATAGACTCAAATAAAATCTTGTGATATTCATTTAAAGCAAACTCCATTATATCATAAATTTTCTCATCTTCCCTTTTTTCTTTTTTTTCTTTAATTTCAATCCCTGCTATATTGCATAATTCTTTCAATGCCTCTGAACTTGAAATACCTTCAATCTCCGCAATAAGATGAATCAAATTACCGGACTTACCGCACCCGAAACAATAAAAGAGCCCCCTCTCGGGGTCAAAGGATAAAGAAGGCTTTGTATCCGCATGAAAAGGGCAAACCGCCATATAATTCCTTCCGCTTTTTCTTAAATTCAAATATCTTTGAGCCACCTCAAGGGGTGATATATTTGTTATTATTTCATCATATAAGTTCATATTTTTTTAAATTTTATCACCGTAACTCCGTCACCTCCTTCATTCCATGGAGGATGATAAAAATCCTCCACAAACTCTATATTTTTAATAACATCAAAAACTAATTTTTTCAAGACCCCTTTCCCCTCGCCGTGAACAACTCTCACCTCATTATATCCTGCTGCTCTTGCATCATATAAAAATCTTATAATAAGTTCCTCCGCATCATCTTTTTTCATTCCTCTTATTGACAAAACCCTGGAAGGCAAAGGAAGTGAATACGATTTTATCTCTATTTCCTTTTCTTCACTTTCCTTCACTTCCCTTAAATATGATAAAGGAACCTCCATTTTTTTACCCTTAACCTCAAGTACTGCTTTCTCTCCTTTCATTCCGATTAATTTTCCGACAGCTCCGGTTCCCAAAATTCCGTATGTTCTTCCCACCACAGGTGCCTGTTTCAACCTCACTTCCTCAATTTCTTTTTCCCTTTTTTCTTCAATTTTTTTCCTTATTTCCTTCAAAATTTTCCTTTTTTTCTCTTTTTCAAACTTTTTGATCAAATTTCTTATTTCTTCTTCAAATTTCTCAATTTTTTCTTTTAATTTTTTCTTATATTCCTTTTCAATTTCTTCTTTTTCTTTTCTCAACTTTTCCTTTTCTTTCTTAATTTCAATTTTTTCCCTTTCGATTTCCTTTTTAAGACTGTATATTTTCTCCATTATCTTTGCTGATTCGGGTAACTTTTCAAATACAGAAGGGGGCAATCCGCATTTTTTGGCTACAAGTATTGCATAACTGGGTGACATTTTCATTAACTCAAGTCTATAAGTGGGTTTCATTTTTTTTATATCCATTGTAAATGCGGAAACCAGAAAACCTTTTTCATTTTTGAGAAAAGATTTTATTTTATCATTATGTGTTGCACAAATTGTCTTTATTTTCCTGTCCCTGAATTCTTTTAAAATTGCAACTCCTAAGTCCCCTCCCTCTTCCGGATCCGTATTTCCCATGAACTCATCCAAAAGTACAAGTTTTCTCTCAATTCTGTTTTCAAGTGCTTTTTTTATCTCTTCAAGATATAAGGTAAAACTCGAAAAACCTTCTTCTATTTTACTTCTTTCCTCAAACCCTGCCCTGAAAATCACCCGTGGTATGTAAAAATAACTATCAGAAGATGCGGGAACGGGTATTGATAGTTTTATCATTTTTATCAAAAGATAAATTGCTTCAAGAAAACTTGTTTTACCTCCTCCATTGGGACCTGTAACAAGGAGAACGGAATTTTCTTTGTCAAAAAGTATATTATAGGGTACACATTTTCTATTCAATTTGATTTTCAAAACAGGGTGATATGCATTTTTTAAGTATATTTTTTCCTCATATCCGAATTCGGGAATTTCTCCGCAGATCTCTCTTGTGAAGTTAAATAAAGCTCCGTAATAATCAAGTTTGGCTATACAATAAACCATTTGGTATATTTCATTCTTTAAAGACACAAACTCATTGTAAATCTTATTTATTATTCTTCTCTCCTCTTCTCTTTCCCTTTCTTCAAGGTGTCTGAATTTTGTATTAAGATTTACAATTTCTTCGGGTTCAACAAAATAACTTTCGCCCGACCTTGAGTAAGACACCAAAATTGCATTTTTGGGGAGTGTTTTTAAACATAAGGTAAATCTGCCTTCCCGGTAATATATTTCCTCATCCCTTAAAATTCCTTCTTTTAGATAGTTTTGCATAGGTAGTTTTATATTTTTTTCTATTTCTTTATATGTGTATCTCTTCTTTTCTCTTATTTCTTTAAGTTCGGGAGAAGCTTCATCTTTTATATTCCCTTCATCGTCAAAAGTATTTTCTAATTTCTGATAAAAAGAAGTTATTTCTTCTTCTATTTCCAGGAATTCTTCCGAATTCTCTCCGATTTCTTTTATTTCTCTCTCAAGCCTCAAGACATCCCTTATGTAATCTCTTAAGAAAAGAAAATATTTTACAGCGGATTTCCCGATTTCAAACTCTTTAAAAGAGGGCAATAAAAGGGTCTTTTTTCTGAATATTTTTTCATATTTTTTATATTCTTCGTATCTATCTTTTATTAAATTTATATCATCCGTTTCCTTCAAAGAATAGAGATATTCCTTCCCTTCTTGTGTGAGGGTATATTTTGAGATAGAGTCTAAGATTCTGTTCAAAAATTTATTTCTTAATTTTTTCCTGAAGTTGTCTTAACTTTCTTAACAGTCTCCTTCTTGCTGCTGCCATTTCCTTTTTTCTCCTTTCCGAAGGCTTCTCATAATGCTCAAGTCTTTTAAGTTCTTCCAAAACCCTATCCCTGTTTAAAATTTTTTTAAATCTTTTAAGCATCTCTTCAAAGCTTTCTCCTTCTCTCAGTTTAACTCCTGTCATATGTCAACCTCCTTTTGTTTTAAAGGGAATAGAACCCTTTTATCCCGGGGGCCATTTCATAATCCTTCCCCCGAGCAAATGAAAATGCATATGAAAAACCGCCTGTCCTGCTTCTCCGCCATCATTCAAAACAATTCTGTATCCTTTTTCAAGACCTCTTTCAAGGGCAATTTTGCTTGCAACTTTTAAAATATGACCCAAAAGTTCCTTATCATCTTCTTCCGCATCCCTCAATGCCGGTATGTGTCTCTTAGGAACAACAAGGATATGACAGGGTGCCTGTGGATTTATGTCTTCAAAAGCAACACATTTTTCATCCTCATACACAATCTTGGATTCAACTTCTTTGTTTATTATTTTACAAAAAATACATTCCATTTTTAAACCTCCTGGTTAAGGTATAAAAAAATTGCACCCGCAAATAAAAGAGCAGTTTCTGTTCTCAATGTTCTGACTCCGAGATTCCATTCTATAAACTCCTCTCTTTTTAAAAATTGAATTTCATCGTTTGTGAATGAGCCTTCCGGTCCTGCAACTATTACCGCTTTCCTTATGTTTTTATTTTTGATAAAAGGTCTCTCTTTTGACTTTTCATTAAGAAGGATTTTAACATCATAATCACGGATTTTATCACAAAATTCTCTTAAATTCATAGGATTTTCAATTTTCGGTAAGATACTCCTTCTTGACTGTTTCATTGAGGAAATTGCAATTTTTCTCCATCTGGATAATTTTGTGGGACCGGGATCGGGTATTGTTCTCTGTGTTAATAAAGGAAAGAAGGTATTCACTCCGAGTTCCGTTCCTTTCTCTATCAACATTTCCATCCTTTCTCCCTTTAATACACCGCATGCGAGTGCCAAATCAAAAGGAACTTCGTTCGGTTTTCTTCTTTTTTCCACAATCTCACCTTCTGCAAATCCGTCGCCTGTTTTGGTAAGCACAACTGTGTACTCGTCTCCTTCACCGTTAACAACCCTTACAATATCCCCTTTTGTCTTTCTTATCACCTTTGACAGATGCAAATATTCCTGCCCCAAAATATAGACCTTATTTCCTCTTATATCCTGCTTAGGAACATAAAAATATCTTATATCCATTTATTTCTTTAACCTCAAAAGTTCTTGGAGCAGTTTTTTTTCTTCTTTACTTATCTTATCCAGAATTTCCACATCAATTTCTACATAAAGATCTCCTTTAATCCCGTTCAGACTCCTCAAACCCTGACCTTTTATTCTGAAAATTTGCCCTGTTTTTGTAAAAGGGGGTATTTTGAGTTTTACTTTTCCGTTAAGTGTATCCACCTGAACCTCTCCTCCCAGGACCAAAACAGGATAAGGAACAAATATTTTTCTTTTCAAATTATTTCCCTGTCTTTCAAATATTTTATCCTTTATTTCTTCAATATAAACGATAAGGTCACCGTATTCACCGCCTCTTATTCCTGCATTACCCATTCCTTTTAACCTCAAAGTATTACCTTCCTCTACACCGTGTGGAATATTAATTTTTATTTTTTCTTCCTTTAAAACCCTACCCGTTCCTTTACAGAGTGTGCAAAGGTTTTTAATTACTTTACCCGCTCCCCTGCATGTGGGACAGGTTGTCTGAGTCACGAAATAACCGAAAAAAGTCCTTTTCTCCTTTTTTACAAAACCTGCTCCATTGCATTCCGGACATGTATTAAAACCGCCGGTTTTTGAACCCGTGCCTTTGCATTCTTTACATTTTATATATCTCTTAACTTTAATTGTTTTGGTTGTTCCGTCATTGATTTCCCTCAGAGTTAAAGGTATTCTGACCCTGAGATCTTCACCGGGCATAGAAGTGAAATATTCCTTTTCCCTTTCATATCTCCTTTCCCTCCTTCCCCCGAATAAAAGATCAAAGAAAGAACCGCCGAATCCGAATTCTTCAAAAATTCTGCCTATGTCTCCGAATATGTCCTGTAAATCCTCAAAATGTGAAAAGTCTCTCCATGTAAAATCACCTTCCCTGAATACACCCGCTCCCTTTAATCCCTCATGACCGTATCTATCATATATTTCCCTTTTCTTTGGGTCACTCAATACCTCATATGCTTCGGAGATTTCCATAAATTTTTTTGCTGCTTCTTCTTTATTTTCCGGATTTCTATCAGGATGATATTTTAATGCTAACTTCTTATATGCCTTCTTAATCTCTTCCTGTGTAGCATTTCTCGGAACTCCTAATATTTCATAATAATCCTTTTTAGTCATCCCCTTTTCTGGATTCCGATTTTCCTCCTTTCAATTTTATCATTTATTCAACTACCTCATAATCCGCATCCACTGCTTTTCCTTTATCATCTCCTTTTTCCTCTTTTTCCTCCTTCTTTTCTTCAGAACCTACCCCTGCTCCTCCTTCCCTGCCTGTAAATCCGGAGGTATATTCCGTCCCGACCCTTCCTCTTTGATAGATTTCCTCGGTTGCTTTATACCATGCATCCTGAAGCTCTTTCATCTTATCTTTTATATAGCCTGCATCATCCTTACCCAGTGCCTCTTTAAGTGCGTTAAGTTTTTCCTCCACAATTTCCCTTTTATCGGAGGGAATTTTTTCACCCAAATCCCTCATGGATTTCTCAACCGTATAAATAAAGGAATCAGCCTGATTCTTTACATCAATAAGTTCCCTTCTCTTTCTATCTTCCTCTGCATGTGCTTCCGCCTCTTTTATCATCTTTTGAATTTCATCTTCTGTTAAACCTGACGAAGAATGAACCCTTATCTTTTGTTCCTTTCCCGTAGCCATGTCTTTTGCAGAAACATGCAGAATTCCGTCAGCATCGATTTCAAAAGTAACTTCAATTTGAGGAACACCCCTTGGGGCGGGAGGTATTCCGTAAAGTTCGAATTTTGCTAAGGACCTGTTATCTTTTGCCAATGGTCTCTCACCCTGAAGAACATGAATTGTAACCGCAGTCTGATTATCCTGTGCTGTTGTAAATATTTCGGATTTTCTTACCGGAATCGTGGTATTTCTCGGGATTATGACTGTCATTACACCGCCTAAGGTCTCAACTCCCAGGGAAAGAGGGGTGACATCAAGCAGGACAATATCTCTTTTGATTTCTCCTGCAAGAACACCCGCCTGAATTGCTGCTCCCATTGCAACAACTTCGTCAGGATTTACACCTTTATGCGGTTCCCTTCCGAAAAAGCTTTTCACAGCCTCCTGAACAGCAGGCATTCTTGTCATTCCTCCGACCAAGATAACTTCATTTATATCAGAGGGTGTTAATTTAGCATCCTCAAGAGCCTTTTTACATATTTCTATTGTTCTATCAATCAGATCCTTTGTCATTGCTTCAAATCTTGCCCTTGTAAGTTCTTTTTCAAGATGTTTGGGTCCGGAAATGAAGGGTAAGGAAATGGTTGTGGACATCATGGTGGAAAGTTCTATTTTTGCCTTCTCGGCTGCCTCCTTAAGTCGTTGCATAGCGGATCTGTCTTTTCTTAAATCAATTCCTTCCTCCCTCATAAATTCCTCAACAAGCCAATCAATTATTCTCTGATCAAAATCATCTCCTCCCAGATGGGTGTCACCGTTTGTTGATTTAACTTCGAAAACACCTTCCTCCGATAACTCCAAGATTGAAATATCGAATGTTCCTCCTCCGAGATCATAAACCGCAACCCTTATATCTTTTTTCTTATCAAGTCCGTAGGCAAGAGCTGCGGCAGTAGGCTCATTGATTATTCTCAGAACCTCAAGTCCTGCAATCCTTCCCGCATCTTTTGTTGCCTGTCTCTGTGCATCGTTAAAATATGCAGGAACAGTAATGACCGCCTGTGTTATCTTTTCTCCGAGATATTCCTCCGCACATTCTTTCAAATATCTCAGAATCATTGCAGAAATTTCGGGAGGTGAATAAACTTTTTCCCTTATTTTAACCCTTGCATCATCATGGGGACCCCTCACAACTTCATAAGGTACTCTCTTTATCTCTTCTAAAACTTCCTCATATCTTCTTCCCATAAATCTTTTAATTGAATAGACCGTGTTCTCTGCATTAACGATTGCTTGTCTCTTTGCAATATTTCCTACGATAATTTCTCCGCTTTCCTTGAAACCGACCACCGAAGGAGTGACCCTTCCCCCTTCTTTATTAGGGATAACTTTGGGTTCATTTCCTTCAAGCACAGCAATACATGAGTTTGTTGTTCCGAGATCAATTCCGACAGCCTTTGCCATTTTAACCTTCCTCCTCCGAAGTTTCGGGACTTGAACCCTGTTTTTTCTCTTCTTTTTTCAATTTTCCGACTATTACTTTTGAGGGTAAGACTGTTTTACCTTTAAATTTAAATCCTCTTTGAACTCTTTTCAGAACTTTTCCTTCAAGATTTTTATCATTCACAATTTCAATATCAACTGCTTCATGAATTTCAGGGTCAAAATCGTCTCCCTTTTCAGGACTTATTATCTCACCTCCTTCTTCATTAAAAAGCCCCACAAATTGCTTGTAAATCATTTCAACTCCCTTTTTAAGCTCCTCTGAATCTCCTTTATTTTCATTGATTACCTCAATTGCCCTTCCCATATTATCAATTACCGTAAAAAATTTTTCCATCAATTCTTTTTTACCTTTTTCTTTTGCCTCTTTAATCTCGGTTTCCGCTCTTTTTTTAAATTTATTAAAATCCGCAATTGCTCTCATATATAAATTTCTCATCTCTTCGGCTTCTTTATAATTTGCAATCAATTCTTCTTTAATTCGGTTAAGCCACATTTTTTTATTTTCCATAATAAAAATTCCTATAATTTAATACAATCCGATATGATTTTTTTCAAGTTCTCAAAGGGGAATATTCCCGTGTTTTTTCGGAGGAAGTCCCTGTCTTTTGTTTTTGAGGAGTTTCAAGGCTTTTATTATCCATTTTCTTGTCTTTCTGGGCTCGATTACATCATCTATGTATCCGTATGAAGCAGCATAATAGGGGTTTGCAAATTTCTCCCTGTACATCTTAACGAGTTCCTTTCTCAATTCTTCCGGATTATCCGATTCCTTTATTTCTCTTCTGTAAATTATATTAATTGCTCCCTCAGGACCCATTACTGCAATTTCTGCTGTTGGCCAAGCAAGGTTGATATCACCCCTTACCTGTTTTGAAGACAAGACACAATAGGCTCCTCCGTAACTTTTCCTGGTTATGATTGTGATTTTTGGAACCGTAGCCTCGCAATAAGCATAAAGGAGTTTTGCTCCTTCTTTTATAATACCTCTGTGTTCCTGATTCACACCGGGCAAAAATCCGGGAACATCCTCAAATGTAATTATGGGAATGTTGAATGCGTCACAAAATCTCACAAATCTTGCTGCTTTTATAGAAGCATCAACATCAAGTGCTCCTGCAAGATGCATGGGTTGTTGAGCAACAATTCCCACACTCATTCCTGCCATCCTTCCGAATCCTACAATGATATTCGGGGCATAATTTTTATGAACCTCAAAAAATGTTCCGAGATCCACAATTTTTTCTATAACTTCTTTCATATCATAGGGGGCATTAGGATCCTCCGGAACAATGTCATCAAGTTCGGGATCTTCTCTTTCCTCACTGTCTCCGGTATCTATAACAGGAGGTTCTTCCATATTATTTTGCGGTAAATATGTTAAAAGTGTTCTTATTCCGCCCATAATTTCTTCCTCGGTATCGTAAACAAAATGTGCAACCCCGCTTTTTTCGGCATGAACATCAGCTCCTCCCAGTTCTTCAAAGCTCACATCCTCATGTGTTACTGCTTTTATAACATCAGGACCCGTGATGAACATGTAACTTGTTCCCCTTTTCATAAAGATAAAGTCCGTTAAAGCGGGAGAATAAACCGCTCCGCCTGCACATGGTCCCAATATGGCTGAAATCTGCGGAATGACACCCGATGCAAGTGTATTTCTTAAAAATATTTCCGCATAACCTGCAAGGGAAGCAACCCCTTCCTGAATCCTTGCTCCTCCGGAATCGTTAATTCCTATCACAGGGACTCCTATTCTCATTGCAATATCCAATATTTTCTTTATTTTATCAGCATGAGCAAGTGAGAGTGTTCCTCCGAATACTGTAAAATCCTGAGAAAAAACAACAACATCTCTGCCGTGAATTTTGCCGAATCCGGTTACAACACCGTCGCCGAGTATTTTCGGTAATTCAAATTCCTGAATCCTGTGTGTTACAAACATGTCAATTTCCTGGAAACTTCCTTCGTCAAGAAGCAACTCTATTCTTTCTCTTACTGTTTTTTTTCCTTTTTGCTTTTGAATCCTTATTTTTTCTTCTCCTCCTCCTTTAAGTGCTTCCTCCCTCAATTTTTTTAGTTTTTCAAATCTGTTCATTTATTTTCCTCCTTTTTAAACTTTTCCTTGGTATCAACAATCAAGGTAACGGGTCCTTTATTTATATGATAAACCTCCATAAATTCACCGAATATTCCCTTACTCACTTTTAATCCGCTTTTTTTAAGTTCATTAAAAAATATTTCAAATTTTTCCTCCGCTTTACCTTTCTCCTCTGACTTATCAAAAGAAGGACGATTGCCTTTTAATACATCTCCGCACAGGGTAAAATTTGAAATTACAAGTATTTCTCCTTTTATATCCTTGACATTGAGGTTTAATTTCCCTTTTTCATCCTCAAAAATCCTTAAATTTAAGATTTTATTTGCTGCCCATTTAATTTCTTCTTCGGTGTCTCCTTTGTAAATGCCGACAAATAGAAGTAAACCATTTTTTATCTCGGAATATAAATTTTTATTTATAAAAACTTTCCCTTCGCCTATTCTCTCAATTACTATTCTCATCCTGTCAAATAGTAAAGTTTTTTTAACAGACTCTCTCTTTCCTTTCTTTCGAATCCCTTTTTACTTAATATGATTTTTTCCATTATTTCTATTGTTTTATCATAATTTTTTGTATTTATTTTGTAGGGATAACCATCTTTTCCTCCGTGAGCAAATGAATATCTTGCAGGGTCCTTAAATTCAATTTTTGTGCCATATATCAAATGTGCCAACAGGGTTAATGCACGCAGGGTTTTCGGTCCCGCACCTTTTATTAAAAGTAAATCTTCAAATTTTTTGATATTTTTTTCGTAAAATTGCAATGAAATCTGATATAATTTTTTCCTATCCAGATCATTCAAATCGATATTATGTCTTTCCGGTAATTTGTAAATTTTGCTTACTTTTTCCTCTTTTATTAAGTCAATAATTTTTTCTCTGATTAAAGAATTCTCCCGGGATACAAGATTCAGAACTTTTTTCTCTTTTTTTTCTGCTATAATTCCTGAATGGGGTTCATTTGTAATATCTTTGAGGTCCTTTGAAAAAATATGGTATCTTCTTGCTGTTCTTTTATAGATATTCATGCCCTGTTGAATTGTTAACCAATTGCCTTTTTCATCAAACCAGAGTGTATGGTGATAGATAGTGTGTCCGTCTTGAATACATGCATTGTCTATTTTGGCGGTAATTCTTGAAATTTTTATGAGATGGTCCGCATCTATACCCTTTTTATAACCGATTTCTTTTAATTCATCCGGAGTTTTAAGGGCTGTTTTCCCTTTTCCCCCTGTTACATAAATGGGTAAGTTTCTTTCTTTTAAACCTTCTTTAATTGCTGCGGTTAGGGCAGTGGTAAGTCCTGAGGAATGCCAATCAAAGCCTAAGAAACAGCCAAAACTCTGGAACCATAAAGGATTCGAAAATTTTTGAAGAATATAAAATGTATCAAATTCCTCAAGTAAATATTCAATGATCAAACCGGATAGTTTTTTCATTCTTTGATAAAGATATTTAGGGGCTTTACCGTAATGAAGGGGAAGTATTACTGATTCCATTTAAGGCAATTTAACCGCAATCTCAATTCTGAAATGTCCCAAAGGGTGCGGCCATATTCCTTTAACTTTTTCTGATAGAAGAATAAATTGATAAGGATGGTAAAGGAAAATACATGGAGCATCTTCCAAAATTTTCTTTTCTATCTCCTGGTATAACTTTTTTCTTTCCTCGGGGATTCTTATTCTTCTCGCTTCATCAAGCATTTTATCTATAACGGGATTAGAATACCTCATTTCATTTGCTCCGCTTTCCATTGAACTTGAATGAAACAGAGGATAAGCAATACTGTCAGGGTCACCCGTGTCACCGATCCAACCTATCATATGACATTCCGTTCTTCCGTTATGTAAATCATCCAGAAACTCTTTCCACGGTTTTTCTTCTATTTCAAACTCAACTCCCAACTTTTTGAAGCAGTTCTCAATAAACTTTGCATTTTTCCTGTATGCTTCGCTATCCGTTATTGTAAGTTTTACTTTTAGAGGAGGTTTAACAGAGGACTTTGAAAGCTCCCTTCTTGCCTTTTCAAGATCAAATTCATATCCCTTCAGACTTTCGTTATATACCTCTGAAGAGGGAGGGAATATACCCTCTGCTTTAATAGCCCTGTTTTTAAATCTTTCCCTTATGAATCCCTCTTTATCAAGAGCATAATTTAATGCTCTCCTGAAATGCACATCGGTAAAGGGATACTTTGTTATGTTAAAATCAAATCTTTGAATTGATATTTCGGGGACGGATTGTATTTTATCAAGATAATGCGGAGCCCTTTCTCTGAGTACTTCCTCATCTTTTGAAGACGGTTCAAGTAAGTCAAGTTCACCGTTTAAAAACATCTCAACATGTTTCCCTCCTGCTCTTTCTATGCGAAAAACCACTCTATCCACACAGGCTCTTCCTGCAAAATAATCATTAAAGGCTCTCAGTTCCACAAATTTATCCTTTTCGTATTTCTCCAAAATAAAAGGACCGAGTCCGTATAATTTGCCGTTTTCTTCCTTGGTTATGGAAGCAGCACAAAGGGCAAGGTTGTTTATAAACGGAACATAAGGATATTCAAGCTCAATTTCTATTCGGTAATCATCCAGTATTTTTATTCCTTCAACACTTGAAGTTTTCCTCTTAATAAAATCCTTTGCACCTCTTATCATCTCAAAATAGTTTCTGGCATTGCCTCTTAATGTTCTGAATAAAGAATCTCTTACATCATAAGCATTTAAAAATTCTCCGTTATGAAATTTAATGTTTTTCTTTAAAACAAAGGTATACAAAGTCCCATCTTTCCCTATTTCAAAGTTATCAATAAGCATGGGGACAACCTTACTTGATTTCGGGGATACCATAAAGAGTGCCCTGTGGATGTTCTCCAGAATTGTATTACTTGTTGCATCCGTTGCAAGATAGGGATTCAAATTCGCAGGACTCGAAGTTAAGGGGAGATTGAGGGTTATTTCTTTGATTTCAACTTCTTTTACTTCTTCTTTTTTAGGAATTCTCAAATTAACTTCCTTTCTCAGTTTCCCCAGTACTTCCTTAATTTCTTCCATATAGCTTTCCGTGCGGGCAAACTTTATACTTATTTCTTTAACAAATCTCTCAATAAACTCAAAATTCTTTCTGAATCCTTCTATATCCCTTTGTAAAACTTCAATAAAATCCTTTATATCGGTGAAAAATTTATTAAGTTTTTCAACATCTTCTTCAACTTCTAAATAAATCTTATGTTCGGTCTCACTGTCTTGAATAATGCTCTCCGTTGAAGAGGAAATTTTAATTATCTCATTTGAGGCTTTTATCACTTCTTCGGATAGGTGTATTGAGTTTCGAACCCTTTCTTTCAATTCTTTGGAAAGCGGGTCTTCTATAACTCCTGCTCTTGCTGTTTCAACAGAAGAATAAAGCGAGAGTATCTCTCCATCTTTTAAATCATCCCTTAAAAGTCTTAACAATTTTAAAAATTCAGGGTCAACGGAAACAAAAGGTAAGTCTTCATTTGCATTTATTTCCTTAGAGAAATCCTTCAAAATTTTATTTAAATTCCTTACCTCGTCAACATAATAAGATATACTTTCTTTAAGTGTTTTTATCATTCTCTGACCAACAATTTTAATTTCTTTTTCTTGAAGTTCAACTTTGTTAAACAAATTTAAAATATTTCTCATTTTCAGGTCCCACTCCTCTTTCACTTTTTCAAAGGAGGAAAATTTCTTATTTAATTCTTCTAAGATATTCAAATTATTCTCCGAAAAAAATCTGATTTTTTCAATTAATCTGTTTTTTATATAAAAAGGAGCGTGTTTTATTTCTTCATATGTCTCGTAAAGAGCATTTAAAACTTCCTCATTTGACTCGAATATATTTGAGAAGATTAAAACTTTTTCCGAATCTATAAAAAAGGAAAAACCGAAAGCCTCGATATCAACGAGATTTCTGAACAAACTGTCCAAAAGTCTTCTTCTTTCTGCATATATTTCCCTCATTCTACCCGATAGAAAAGTAAAGTCTTTTATGGCTTTTTCTAAAGAAGAGAGTACATTTATTAGATCTTCTTCATAATTTCTGATTCTGTTAACTTGATTGTATATTCTGTTATGTTTTTCTTTAAAAACCGAATACTTACCTTTTATTTCTTCAATATGTTTTGAAATTTTCTCAGCATTTGAAATTATGCGTGATGCAAGTTTTGAGAGTTCCTGGGATACAACAGAAAGTCCTTTCCCCTTTTCGCCCAAATGATATGCTTTTATTTCTGCATTTCTCGAAACTATCTCAATATGGTGAATTTCACTCAGAAGATTATCCGTGTACATTGTTGATTTATCAAGAAGGATAAGTATTTCATTTAATTTCTTAATTTCTTCCTCGTAATATTTTATATAATTCGGTAATCTTTCATAAATTGTAGACAGATTTTCTTCAAGTTTTTTTGAAATATTTTCAATATTTCCAGACATTTTCATTATTTCCTCAAACATTTCCTCAAGTCTTTTTAGTTCTATATTTACTCCGCTTTTCGTATTTTCTATATTCACTCTTTCTTTATAAACGGAGAGTCCTATATTATATAAATCCTTAAAAAATTCAAAAATTTTTTCTGCTTTATTCATATATCGCACAGGATATATAACCCACTACATAACCTGACTTATCACCTGTAATGTCAGCCGATGTAGTCATATAGAGAATTTTACTTTTTTTATCAGTATTTTCAAAAGTTTTAAGTAAGATATAAACAGGTGCAAAACCGCATGCCATTATTTCATTTCTGATATTTTTTCTAAAAAAATCTTCTGCATTTAGTTTTTCAAGCACAGGTTTTGAAATTTCATTTACTTTTTTACACTCATTATAGGAATACCCGTGATAAAAATCCGAACTCGCAATTAAGAGGGTTCTTTCATCACTGTATTCTCTTAAGACATTAGCTATACTATCTAAAATTTCTTTTTGATATGTACCGATCAACAAGGGAACTATTTTAATCTCATTTCCGAAGACAAATTGAAGAAAAGGGACTTGAACCTCAATTGAATGTTCCGGTTGATGGAAGGTAGAGTCAAATTTAAAAAATTCTTTTTGTTTTAAATCGGACGCAAACTCGGTATCAATATCAATTAATCCGAGCGGAGTCTCCCATTTTTCATTTTCATCAAGACAGGCAAATTCAAAAGAAAAATGATGAGAAGGACCGAGTATTATTGCTCTTTTGAAATTTTCCCTTTTTAAATTTTTATATAAATAAGAGGCAGTTCTGCCAGAATAAATATAACCCGCATGCGGAGAGATTCCTGCTTTTATATTTATCTCTCTCATAAGAGGGACTTCTTTGAAAAACTTATCCAACATCTCCCTTAATTCCTCTTCCTCACCGGGGTAAAAAGAACCGCTTACCGCAGGTCTCCTTATCTTCATAATATATATCTTGATAAATCTTCTTGGGATAAGGTTTTAGATAGTTTCTCCTCCACATAATCTGCGGTTATCACATACGGATTTTTATCAAGATAGGGCATTCTAAAAAGTGCCTCTTCAAGTACAATGTTCATGACTGTCTGAAGGCGTCTTGCTCCTATATCTTCCATTTTTTGATTTGCAAGATATGCGTAATGAGCAATCTTTTTTATTGCTTCTTCTTCAAATTCAAGAGTGAATCCTTCCGTATAAAACAATGCTTTAAACTGTTTTATTAATGAATTTTCTGGCTCAACAAGGATCCTCTCAAATTCTTTTTCACCGAGCGAATGAAGTTCAACTCTTATCGGGAATCTGCCTTGAAGTTCAGGGATTAAGTCTTGAGGAGAAGCCTTACTGAAAGCACCTGCTCCTATGAAAAGAATATTGTCGGTTCTTACAACTCCATATTTAGTCCATACACTTGTTCCTTCAACAATGGGAAGTAAATCCCTCTGGACACCCTCTCTTGAAACAGCAGGACCGTGTTCTTCACCCTTTCCTGCAATTTTGTCAATTTCATCTATAAATATTATTCCCTTTTCCTGTGCAAGTTTTAATGCTTCCTGTTTTACTTCGTCAATATTTATCAATTTATTTGCTGCTTCCTGAGTATAATATTCCAGAGCATCCTTTACTTTCATCCTTTTCATTACCGTCCTTTTCGGAAACATGTCTTCCATCATCTCCTGTAAACTTTGAGCAATGGCATCCTGACCCATCGGAGCAACAGGAATAACCGATACGGGTGATTGTTTGATCTCTACATCTATTTCCCTATCATTGTAAATTCCTCTTTTCAAACCGTCCCTTATTGTCTCCCGGGGAGAAAGGGGAGAAGGTGCTAAAATCTCAAGTATTTTTTCTTCCGCTATTTCCCTTGCCCTTTTTTCTACTTCTTTTATTTTTTTCTGTCTTAACATATTAAATGCCACCTCTACCAGGTCTCTCACCATACTTTCAACATCCCTTCCCACATAACCGACCTCTGTGTACCTTGTTGCCTCAACTTTTAAAAACGGGGAGCCCGTTAATTGAGCCAATCTTCTTGCAATTTCCGTTTTCCCAACACCCGTGGGTCCTATCATCAATATATTAAAAGGATGAATTTCCTCTTTTATTCTTCCCTCAACTTTCATCCTTCTCCATCTGTTTCTTAAAGCAATTGCTACCGCCTTTTTTGCCTCTTCTTGTCCTATTATATACTTGTTTAACTCTTCTACTATCTCAAACGGGGTTTTCTCTTCTTCTGTATATTCCATTATTTTTTTAGCTCAAAATATTTAATATCTTTTAAAGAGCCGACTCTTTTTTTATTAAAAACAGGTTTAACAATATCTCCGTTTTCTATCTCCTGGTAAGGATTGAGAAAATGAATAATACCGCCCTTTGCATAAGGCACCGAAATTAAAGCAACTTTTATAGGTATATCAAGTCTGTTATCATCAAGGTCTCTGTATAGTTCGGTATAAGCAACAACAATAAAAGGACCTTTTACATCTACAAATTTGTCAATCTTTTCAAAACAGTCCTCACAGTACATTCTGGGAGGAAGGATTACTGAATTACAGTATTCACAGTATGCACCTTTGATTTTTCCTTCTTTTAACCCTTTATAAAAAACATCGCCTCCTATTCCGAGTGTATAAAGATGCCATACAGGAATATCACCTTTTTGAACCTTTGCCTTACTTAATTTTTCAATAAATTCTTTAAAAGGCATTTTATTTCCTCCTTTTTATCGGTTTAAAATACAAAATATCGGTTATTGCTCCTTCCCTTTCTTTTTCCTTTTTCCAGACTGCTTTAACCTTCATTCCGATTTTCACATTTTTAAGAACCTCCTCCAGTGTATCACCTACTTCACCGAGTTTATGAAGAATTCCCATATTTTCCGAAGTACCCAGCAGTCTTATAACAGCCGGAATCTCGGGCTTTTTCCTTCTTGAAGCATCCCAATTTACAAAGGAAACCGAAAAGGTAAGAATTTCGCCCTCGTCTCCAAGCTCAATCCACTCATCCGTTGGTCTGAAACATCTTTCACAGAACATCCTGGGGGGAATCATGATTCTTCCGCAAGCATAACATTTTCGTGCAAGAATTTTTCCGTGTTTTAAGCCTTCCATAAACTTTGAGAGAGCTATCCCGCAATCCCATTCATATTCCAGTTTTCCTTTCCATTCTACTTTTATTTCTTTTTCAAACTCCTTTAATCCCAGTGAAATTCCTTCAAATTTCATTTTTCACCTCCTTATTTGGATAAGATAACAACCGTGCCGACTTGCATCAAATCACCCCATGCCTGTGCAAGTCCTCTTTTTACTTCTCTCTTTACCTGCCTTTTTCCTGCCTCTCCCTTCAATTGTAAGTAAATTTCAATGACTTTCATAAGTCCTGCAGCTGCAATCGGATTCCCAACACCCAAGAGACCTCCCGAGGGGCAGGAAGGGATTCCATCCTTTGTATCCCTGTCCCAGAATCCTTTTTCAAGTAGTTTCGGTGCCTCTCCTTTGTCAGCAAGTAAAAGACCTTCAAGGTGATGAAGTTCCTTATACGCAAAAGGGTCATAGGGTTCAACAACATGGATTTCTTTTCTTGGGTCTTTTATTCCTGCCATATCATAAGCCATCCTTGCTGCATACTCAACATATTTGGGATAATAAAGGTCTCTGTTTGTCCAGTAAGAAGTATCCAAACACCATCCCACTCCTTCAATCCATATAGGGTTATCCGTCCTTCTTTTTGCCTCATGTTCAGAAGTAATCACAATTGCTGCTGCCGCATCGGTAACAGGAGATACCATCAATCTATAAACAGGATATGCAATTACTTCTGAATTTAGAATATCTTTAACAGTATATTCTCCTGCAATTCCTTTTTGGGTGCATGGATGGTCAAGCCCGTTTCTTTTATTTTTAACCGAAACAAGTGCTATTGTTTCAAGAGATATTTTGTGAACATGCATATATCTCATCATTTCAAGAGAAAATATCCATAAAAGGTTAACTCCGAGAGGTCTTTCAAGAAACTGGTCATATATTGCATTGAACGCACCCTGCGGATGAGGCATACAGGAGGACATTTTCTCCTCTGCAACAACAAGACAGGTGTCAAAGAGTCCGCTTGCAACAAGATACCATCCGTGAATGATTGCAAAAACACCTGAACCGCCTCCCACATAAGACCTCATGTAAGGCTTCCTTTTTGCACCCGCGCCATCTGAAAGCCAGTCCCCTTTCATATGAACTCCATCAAACATATCAGGGGCAGTTGCCATTACCACACAATCTATTTCAGAAATATCCATATTTGCCTCTTCCAATGCCATTCTGGCTGCCTCAAATGCAAGCTCTTTGCCCGTTTCTTTCGCTCTTCTCATAAATTTTGTTAATCCTGCTCCGAGTATTGCAACTTTTTGTGCCATGATTATCCCTCCCTCCTTAAAATTATCACACCACCGCTTGCAGACGGTAATCCTTTCCAAGTTGCAATAAGAGCAGATTCAGGGGATTTCAGTTGCACATTTCCTGCATCGCCCCTCAATTGTAAGACAGCATCATAAATTGCCCTTAAACCGTTCATTAATGAGGTATTGCCGTTTCCTATATTACCGCCTGTTGGGTTCACCGGGAACTCACCGCCCAGGTCAAAAAAACCTTCTTTCAAAGCCTCTGCGGAATCACCGAAACTCACAAGACCGAGTGCCTCAATATGCTGAAGTTCTTTATAAGAAAAAGTATCATCAATTTCTGCAAAATCAATGTCCTTCACAGGGTTTTTTATCCCTGCCTTTGAATATGCTTTTCGAGCAGCAACTTTCAAATATTCTGCATCTCCCTCCCATCTTTCAATATTTGGTGTAAATTCTGCGAATCCGATACCCGCAATTTTTATCAAATCCCTTCCCCTTTCTTTCGCAATTTCTTCATTTGCAATCACAATTACACAAGCTCCGTCAGCATTCGGAGCAATATCAAGTTCTCTTAAAGGGTCCGAAACAGATTCTGAAAGAAGGACCTCTTCGGGTGATATAAACGAGCCGAAGGAACTTCTCCCGAATAAAAGAGCATTTGTTCTGTTTTTTGCAACAACATAAGCGGTATCAAGTTCATCATATCCTCTCGAATCCAGAAACATGTCCATTTCCAGTCCTGCAACAAAATAAGGGTTTATCTCAAGAGGTCTGACAAAAACAGGATCAAGTGCCATTGCGTGAACATGGGAATGATAGAGAATATTTGATAGCTTTGAATGAGCTTCAAGAACACCGATTTTGAAATGACCTGTTTTAATTTGTGCGAATAATGATGCGAGTCCGGTTGCTCCATCAGCACATATGGTGTGGACAGGTTTCAGCATTGCTCCGAGTTGATCAGGCACATATTCATCAAAAATTGCGGTTCCTTCTTCGTAGTCTTCTGAAAGGGAAACAAAGGTGTCAACATCTTTCGGCTCTATACCTGCGTCAAGATATGCTTTCTCCGCTGCTTCATAGATCATTTCCCTGAAACTCACCTCAGGAGAGATTTTTCTGGGAGGAGAAAGACCTATTCCGATTATGTAAACATTCATGATTTTATAATTTTTAATTCCGGGATTGAACCATAGTATAAATTATAAAATATTTTATGCTCCTGTTGCAAGACATAAGGCATAAATATTTGAGGCACCGCTTTCTTTTAAAACCTTTGCACATTCCTCAAGGGTAGCACCTGTTGTAAAAACATCATCAATTATTAAAATTTTTTTGTTTTTAATAAAATTCTTTTTAATTACCTTAAAGGCACCCGTGATATTTTCTTTTCTTTTTTCTTTATCTTCAATTTTTGCCTGTGATTTTGTAGGTTTTATTCTTATTAGTATATCTTTATAATAATTTATTTCTTTCATTTTGTTCGTTTTTTCCAAAATGATTTCAATTTGATTAAATCCCCTCTCCCTTTCTCTTGAAGGATGAAGGGGGACAGGGATTGTAAGCTCAAAATCAGATATAAATTTTTCAATATGTTCTATGATAAAAGGAACAAAAAACTCCGAAATTTTTGTGTATCTTTTAAATTTATATGTTTCAATTAAATCTTTTATTTTGTCAGTATAATTGAAAATTGCGTAAACTTCATCAAGATATTTGAGTTTTATTTTACATTTATGTCTTTTCAAATTCCTTCCGCATCTTTTACAGAAAGGGGGATGAATCCTTGCTCTTAAAATAATCTCAAGGCAGTCCTTGCAGAAAAATTCATTTTTCTTTAAATTATCACAGGTAAAACACAGGGGAGGAAAGAAAAAATCTTTAAGGAAGAGAAGGAAACTTTTAAGCATTAAAAATTATAACAAAATATTTTAACTCAAAGAAAAAATTCTTAAAACACAGGGTCACACGATTTTGTTGTTTTAAATTTTTCTATACCCTCCCTGCATAAACCTATCCTCTGAGTAAAATTTATTCCGACCTTATACGCCATTTCAAGAATCTCCTCCCTTAACTCCCTTTTTAAATACCTGTATCCCCTTATTTTTTTATTCTCCCAAGGCAATTTTTCAATAAAAGGCAGAACTTCCTTCATTCTTTTTAAATTATCCGGCTTTGCTTTATAAGTCGAAAAAACAACCATATATAAATTATTTACTCTGCTTAAAATCCCTTCAATAACTTCTTTTTTATCATTAAAACCGGGAATTATGGGATCTATTCTTATTACAATCCTTATACCCTCTTTTGAAAGCAAATTTGCAGCTTTTATTCTTTCGGAAACGGGAGGGGCATAAGGTTCAATTATTTTCGCTTTTTGGTCCTCAAAATGAGTGATTGTAAATGAAACAAAAACATCCATATTTTTTAAAATGTCAATATCCCTTACAACAAGAGGGGATTTTGTTATAACTGAAATTCTGAAATTTTTATTTTTTAAATATAATAACGTTTTCCTGGTTAAAAAAAGTCTGTCTTCAATTCCCGGATAAGGATCAGACGAAGACGAGATGTTTATCGGGTATGAATTTGATATTTTATCTATTTCTCTTTTTATTACTTTTAAATAATTATTCTTTAATCTCAATTTAAAGCCGTTTTTAATGTAAGAAGTTATATAACAATACCTGCATCTGTGATTACAGCCTGTATACGGATTGATTGTATATTTTTTTCCGCATGTACATAACCCTTCTTTGAAGGGATCAAAAAAGGTTATATAACTCACTCCGATGATTTCAATATTTTGTAATATTTTTCCAATTTTTGAAGAACTTTTTTATGAACAAAATCTTCTTTTTTATTAAACATAATCCTTATGGCTTCATCAATGTTTTTTACAGCAATCAATTCCAAATATCCCTTTTTTATAAAATCAATTACCTCATCCCTTAAACACAGATTTTTAATGTTTGTCTCCGGAAATATAACTTTAAATTTATTTTTTATCTCCTTAAATTTTAAAGCCTGATATAAGCCTTCAATTTTCTCATTAATACCTCCTATTGCCTGAATTTCTCCGAATTGATTTATCGCACCTGTAATGGCTGTATTTTGGTATATGGGAAGTTCCGAGAGCGAGGATAAAATTGAAAGTAATTCTGCTGCAGAAGCACTGTCTCCTTCAACTCCTTCATATGTTTGTTCAAATACAACTCTTGCTGTCATATAAATCGGAATTTTCTGTCCGTATTTATAACCCAGATAACCCCTTAATATCTGTGTACCTTTTGTATGAATAGGCCCGGAAAGCTCCGCTTCCCTTTCAATATCCACCACACCTTCCTTACCCACCGAACAGGTTGCTGTTATTTTAACGGGTCTTCCGAATACCGTCTCTCCATAAGTAAGAACCGTTAAACCGTTTATTGTACCTACCTTTTTACCTTTAAAGTCAATTGAAATAACACCCTTTCTTATCCATTCAAAATAAATTTCCTCGATTTCTGTTGCCTTAAATTTTCTGTTTATTATGAAATTTATGTGTTTTTCTTTTATTTCTTTATTTTTTTCATTCTGTGCCATAAAACTTGCTTCCCTGAGTAGATCACATATCGCTCCGAAATTTGTTGAAATTTTGTTCTGGTCCTGAGCAATTCTTGAAGAATACCATAAAATTTTTCTGAAAGAGTTTAAATCAGGGTACAAGAGTTTTTCTTTATCACAGAAAGTTTTTATAAATCTTGCTAAATCCATAATATTTCTCTTTGTCTTTGCCATCCTTGTCTTGAATTCAACATGAATTTTAAAAAGTTCGTTAAAATCTTCGTCACTTTCTTTCAAATTGAAATAAGTTGAAGGGGAACCGATCATTATTACCTTGCCTGTAAAAGGTATCGGCTCGGGTTTTATTGTTTTTGTAGTATAGATGTTTTCCTCTTCGTTTATATTTTCAATATAAATTTTTCCTGATTTTAAAGTCCATTTTAAAAATGTATAAGATGGTCCGATCTTTAATATCTCCTCTGCAGGAATTATCAGAAATCCCCCGTTTGCCCTGTGAAATGCACCCGGAATTATTCCTCCGAAATCAAGTGTCGGATTTTCAAGTGTCCTTTCAATTCTTCCGATAATTCTGGTCGGGGTGGGATGGGTCTCCAGCACAATCGGAGCCCCCCTTTGAGAGGAATTGTCAATAAAAAGATGAACTTTATATTTTTCTTTAAAATAAGAAAAACTCTCATCAGGTTTTGAAGAAATATAATCAATATTATCAAGAATGTCTTGAATTGCATTTTTTATGAATTCGACTATTTCTTTTTCTTTTAAATACTTTGCAATTAAAGGCGGAAAAATACTTGATAAGGACCTTACACCGAATTGAGTTAAAAGATTTTTAATTTTTTCCCTAATATCCATTGTGATTTTTTCAATTTCCGCAACCGTTTCCTCAAGCATATTTTGGATTGTCTTGATATTCCTCTCAATTTCCTCTTTTTTACTCTGAGGAAGTTCTGAAAATTCTTCGGGTGTTATTATTTTTCCGCTTATAAGAGGCAAAATATCAAAACCCGTTTCTCTTGATTTCAAAAAAATATCTAAACTCCTTGCCTTTTCAAAAATTTTTTCAATTTTTTCCTGCTTTATTTTTTCAAATCCTGAAAGAACCTTATTTTTTGCCTCGTTAAATTCTTTACTTTTTATGATCTCTCTCAATTCTTCAAGGCTTTCGGATACTGCATCCTCAAAGTCTTTTTTAAAAATTTTGCCTTTACCCTTCTCAAGAATTATTGCTTTCGGAGAAAACGGATTATTATGAGAAAAAACATATACAACATCGGGCGGAGCAGGCATTTTTTCAGCAATTTTGGAAACATATTCAAGGACCATACTTGTTCTACCGCTTCCGGGCATTCCTGAGACAAATATATGATGTGTTTTAGAAGGAATCGTAAGCCCGAACTCCATAGCCTTTTGAGCCTCTTTTTGTCCTATAAATCCTTCAAGGGAAGGAAGTTCACTTATTTTTTTAAACCCGAAATTTTTGTTATTTAAAAAGTCAATCTCTTTTACCTTTAATATTTTCATATTTTTATTTTATAATATTCACCTATGGGATTGAAAGGACATCCGTTTGAAAAAATTCTGCTTTTTGTGTGCGATGCTATTTCTCTTTTTCTCGGTTTTAAAACAGCCTATTGGTTAAGATTTGAGAGCGGGTTCATTCCATTGTGGAAAAGACCGGTTCCCTATGAAATTTATTTAAAATCTTTTTTGGTTGTTTTCATTGTGGGCTTATTAATTAATATATCAAGGGGGCTTTATGAGAAAGAAAAGAATTTCACAATGTTTGACACCTTTTTTGAACTTTTAAAAACTAATTTTATCTATTTACTCTTTATTACCTTTATATCATTTTTTTACAGACAGATACTGTATTCAAGACTGGTTGTGAGTTTTTATTTCTTTTTTATCACAATATATGAATTTTCTTTTCGTCTCATTTTCAGGGAGGTTTTAAAGATTCTTTTTAAAAGGGGAATTTTTAAAAGGGACACAATACTTATAGGGGAAGGAGATATTTTGAGAGCAGTAAGGGTGAGAATCGAAGAGAGACCCGAACTCGGATTAAAGCTTAATAAAGTCTATAAGGCAGAGGAATTTTTGTCTCAAAGAGTAAACCCGCGAGAAGGCTCTGTTCTTATAATTGCGGTTCCGTTTGAAAAGCAGGGGCTTATTCCTCAAATAATGAAAAAAATCGAAGGAAAAAGGGTTGAAACATATCTCGCACCCGACTTGTATGAAATAATGCTTATGGGAACAGAATCAATTCCCTTTAACGGAATTCCGCTTCTTGTTTTAAAAGAAAAAGGACTCACTTTAACACAAAGAATAATAAAAAGAGCCTTTGATATTGCATTTTCTTTGTTTGTTTTAATTCTTTTATCCCCTTTATTTTTGATCATATCCATTTTAATAAAGCTCACCTCAAAAGGACCTGTTTTTTACAAGCAGGAAAGAATAGGTAAGGACGGAAAGATTTTTTATTTATACAAATTCAGGACAATGTATGTTGGAGCGGATAAGGAAGAAGAACCGAAATTCACAACGCCTGATGATCCGCGTGTCACACCCATCGGTAAAATCTTGAGAAAATTCAGCATAGATGAGTTTCCTCAGTTTATAAATGTCTTAAAAGGAGATATGAGCGTTGTCGGACCGAGACCCGAAAGACCCTATTTTGTTGAGAAATTCAAAAAAGAAATTCCGAGATATGATGAAAGACACAGGGTAAAAGGAGGGATAACGGGTTGGGCACAGGTTCACGGATGGAGAGGAGACACATCAATTGAAGAAAGATTGAGATATGACCTTTATTATATAGAAAACTGGTCATTTCTCCTTGATTTAAAAATTATTTTGAAAACAATAGTTATTTTCTTCAAACAAAAGAATGCCTATTAGAAAATCAGATTAAAAATAAAAAAATGTATAAGCGAGAGCATAATTAAAGAAAAGACCGTTTTTATAAAATGAAATTTTATAAATCTATAAGCAAGAAGAATTAAAATTATTGTAAATAGTGTTTGAGAACCGATAAAAGCAAGTGCAGCTCCGGATAGTTGAAACTTCGGAATCAAAACAGAATTCAAAATTAATGTTAAAGGTAATAGAGCAAGATGATAAGGAACAATATAAAAATGTTTGTTCTCCGCAATTAAAAAAGAATAAAAAAAATAATTTATTGAAGGGAAAAGAATGAGTGAGAGAAGTAATTTCAATACGGGTAAAGAATCTTCATACTTATGAAGGAAATTTTTTATTACAAATACAACAGGTGGATAAAAGAAAAAAATCAAAATCGAAAGAAAAACAAGAAAAAGAGGCAATATGTAATAATTTTTGATAACAAAACGGGACACACTTCCCTCAATTGCTTTTTTTCTCGTCAGATAAGGCAATAGAACAAGAGACATTGCTATGGGTATTTGATAAATAAGATTCAAAAAATTAAGTGCTATTGCGTAAATTCCGTATCCTTTCCTTCCGATCAATCCGAGTATAAAAAGTCTATCAAGGGAGAAAATTATTATGTTCAGAAATCCCACTATAAAAATAGGAAATCCTACAAAAAAAAGTGATTTTAAACTTTTTAAATGAATTTTAAATTTAAAAAAAATTATTTTCGTAAAATAGTAGGCAAAAATGAAATAAAGGAAATTTGTAATTGCAAAACCGAAAACCGCTCCTTCACCTTTAAAATATAAAGAAAAAAGAACAACGATCAGAAAAATTGAAATAGCATCAATGACATTTAAAAGGGAAAGTTCTCCGAATTTCTCAAGACCTCTCATAGAAAATCTGTAAAATTCCTTAAAAAAGAAAAAAGGGATAAAGGGAATGGTAATGAGAAATACTTTTTTGAAAAAAGGAGAAGAATGCAAAGAAGCAATGAAAAGAATCACAATACCTATGAAAGAAACCAGAAAAATGAAAGTAAAAGCAGTGTTTAAAAGAAATGTAAGATTTTCTTTCTCATTTTTTGCTCTTAAAAAAGGGATTTCCCTTTGGAGACCCTGTAAAATTCCGAGTTGGAGACAAATGGCATAACTCACAAAAAGTTTGTAAGCAGAATATCCTCCGTAATCTTCGGGTCCCAAAATTTTTGCTATTACAAAACCACCGATTGCCGAGATAAAAAAAGAAAAAACATTTGAACCCGCAAGATAAAAAGTGTTTTTAATAAGTTTTTTCATATTGTATTTTCTTATAATTCGGGTTATATTTTATTATGGAAAAGCTTCCTTTATTATACGGTATATACGGCGGAGATGACCCTAATTTCTTTTATAAAATTGAAAGGTCATTCTTAGGAGGAGTCGGAATTTTTCAATTGAGGGAGAAAGAAAAAAGCAAAAGAGAAATTATAGAGAAGGCAAAAAGAATAAAAAAGATATGTGATGCGTATAATGTGCTTTTAATAATAAACGATGACCCGGAAATTGCATTAGAGGTGAATGCACACGGTGTCCACATCGGAAAAAAAGACGGAGATATAAGAAAGATAAGGAAAATTATTAAAAATAAAATTCTTGGTGTTTCATGCTATGATGACATTTCAAGGGCAGAAAAAGCGGAAAAAGAAGGAGCAGACTATGTTTCTTTCTCTTCCCCTTTTCCATCTCCTACCAAAAAAGATAAAAAAATTGTTCCTTTTGAAGTAATTGAAAAAGCGATTGAAAAGATAAATATTCCCTTATTTGTCATAGGCGGAATCAATTCCGAAAATGTTTCCTATCTTCTTTCCAGAATAAAATGTGGCATTTGTTCTATTTCGGGAATCTATCACTCACAGGACCCTTTTTTAAATACCTTTAAAATGAGAGAAAAAATTCTCTATCACAATGAAGGTTCTCTCACCTTCTAAAATAAATTTCGGTCTCTGGATTTTATTCAAAAGAAAGAACGGTTTTCATGAGATAAGGTCATTCATTATTCCGATTGATTTATTTGATGAAATTAATATTGAATATTCGGAATTAACAAGAATCAAATCCTCAAAAGGACCCAAAGGTGACGAGAATATTGTCTTTGATGTTTTGAAGATAATGAGTGAAGAAACAGGGACCTTTATAAGTGCTGATATTTACATTAATAAGAAAATTCCGATCGGAGGAGGATTAGGAGGAGGAAGTTCAAATGCAGCAAGTGTTATAAAGGCAATAAATCAAATTTATGAATTGAACCTGGGAATAGAAGTTATCTTAAAAATTGCCGAAAAAATAGGAGCAGATGTTCCATTTTTTATCTTTTCAAAACCTGCTATTGTTAAAGGAAAAGGAAATGAAATAAGGGAAATTGATATCAAATTACCCTTTCATTTTTTAATTCATTATCCGAATTTCAGTATTGACACAAGATGGGCTTACAATGCAATTTCCAGATTGATAAAAAATGAAGACTACAAAAAGAAGGAAGAAAAATTTGAAAAAATAATAGAACTTCTCAAAGAAGGCAAATACAATGAGGCACTGCATAATATTGAGAATGACTTTGAGAAGGTGGTTTTCAAAGAGTTTCCTGATTATAAAGAACTTTCGGAGTTTTACAAAACAAAAGGAGCATTAAAGACCTTTCTGACAGGAACAGGGTCATGTCTTGTTGCTGTCTTTGAAAACAAGGTAAATATAAACATAAACAAAGGAGAAATATTCTGGTGCAAACAACTGTAATTAACTTTTACCTTTATCATAAAGTTTGGTATAATAAAATATGAGAGAAAGAATAATTTTAATCTTGATTATCATAACATTATCACAATGTAAGGAAAATAAAATTAAAAAAGAAATCAATATAAAAGAAAATCTTGAAGAGACAAAAAAAGTTAAGGTAGTTGAATATAAAGAAAATGAAAAGATTTTTGAACTTTTTGCTGATGAAATAATTTCAAGGGAAGAATTTTTAAGAGCAAAAGGCTTAAGTATTTCAATTTATGAAGACGGTTTAAAGACTTTATTTATAAGAGCGGATTCGGGTGATTATAACACAACTTCAGGAGATATTGAAATTAAGGGAAATGTGAAATTATGGAACAGTGAAGGAGATACTTTGTGGACCCAGCATCTCGTGTACAAATATAAAGAAGGAATAATAAAAAGTGATGCGGATTGCAGATTGTTCCAGAAGGGTAAATATATAAAAGGAAAGGGATTTGAAAGTAAAAAACCATTTAAAAAAATCAGAATTTTCGGCAAAATTAAAGGAGAAAAAGAAAAATGATTTTATATCTGCTGTTAATAAATATATTTAATTACGGTGCAGATGAGGTATGGATTGAATTAAAAGATAATATTCGTATCATAAATGCAAGAAAGAATGTATATGTGCAAGGAGAAAATTTCAGGATTTCTTCGGATTCAGCAGTCCTTTATGAAACAGAGGATATTGACTCTGCATACCTTTTCAAAAATGTTTTAATTGAAACGGAAAAATTCAAAATTTTTTCAAATAAGGTTTTCTATGATTTTATTAAGAGGAGAGGAATTTTTGAAAAAAATGTAAAAATTGAAACCGATACTTTTAAAATATTGGGAGATAAGATTTTTTACGATGAAAAAAAGGATTCCGCATTCACGAATGAGAAGGTTCAAATATTTGACAAGGTTAATAATATAGAAATTACCGGATTTTTTATGAATTATATTCCTTCGAAAAGGAGGGGTAAAATTGATTCTCTCTTATTTATAAAGATCAAAGAAAAGGAAGATACACTTTTGATAAAGGGAAGAACTCTTTATTTTATGGGAAAGAATTTGAAAGTAAAGGAGAATGTGATACTAAAAGCAAAAGACTTTGAAGGAGAATGCGATTCCCTTTTATGGGAAGAGGATAGAATATTACTTCTGGGTAAAAATCCATTATTAAAAACAGAAAACTCGCATCTGAAAGGTAAAAAAATTGAAATTTTTATTAAAGAAAGGAAAATTAAGGAGATTTTCTCAGAAGGTGAGAGTTTTTTAAAAACAGTATCCGAAAAAAAAGATACCCTTTATCTTTACTCAAATATTTTAAAAATAATTTTCAATGATTCTTTAAGACCGATAAAAGTTACGGGTAAAGGTAAAATAAACGGAGAGGTGAGAAAATGATTTTAAGGACAGAAAATCTTGTTAAAATTTACAGAAAAAGAAAAGTTGTTAATAATGTTTCAATTGAGTTAAAAAGAGGAGAAATTGTGGGACTTTTGGGTCCGAACGGAGCGGGTAAAACAACGACTTTTTATATGATTTCAGGTGTTATAAGACCGAATTCAGGGAAAGTTTATATAGATGAAGAAGAAATAACGCGTCTTCCGATGTATAAAAGGGCAAGAATGGGAATTTCTTATTTACCGCAGGAACCCTCTGTATTCAGGAAATTATCAGTATATGACAATATTTACGGAATTCTGCAAATGAGAGGATATGATGATGAAATTGTGAAAGAAAAAACGGAAAATGTTTTAAAAAAAATGGGAATTTATAATTTAAAAGACTCAAAGGCGTATATGCTTTCAGGGGGCGAAAGAAGGAGACTCGAGGTTGCAAGGGCACTTGTTCTTGAACCCAAGTTTCTATTACTCGACGAACCCTTCACAGGAATTGACCCGAAAACAAGAGAAGAAATTCAATCCATTGTTTTATCTTTAAAAAATGAAGGAATACGAGTGCTAATAACGGATCACAATGTCAGGGAGACACTTGAAATTACGGATAGGGCTTACATAATATATGAAGGTAAAGTGCTTGTTTCCGGAAAATCCGATGAATTGGTTGAAAATGAATTGGTGCGTAAGGTTTATCTCGGTGAGAGGTTCAAATTATGAGGGACATAAGACTTGAAGAAACTTTAAAAATAAAAGTTACTTTGCTTCCATCACTTGTTCAACTTGCCAAAATATGCTCTTTAAACATACTTGAATTAAGAGATTTTCTTTATCATGAACTTGAAAATAACATTATCCTCGAGAAGAGAGAGAGAATTTTGAAAGAAAGATTCAGGGGAAGGGTAATAGAAAGGGATGATTTTGATTTAAAAGAGTTTTTCCAGATTTTCTCGGAGTCCGACGAATATGAAAGAACTTTATACTCCCGTGGAGAAGAAGAGGAAGAAGATTTGGCTTCCCTCATTCCTGCAAGAGGTCCTTCACTTTATGAAAGATTATCCTATCAGATTGAATTTGCCTTTAAAAACGAAGAAGACAAAAGAATAGCAAATTCTTTGATTGATTATATAAATAAAGAAGGATTTATTGAGATTCCGCCGGATGAAATTTCAAAAGAATTAAATGTTCCTGTTTTAAAAATAGAAGAAATAAGATATAAAATCATGCATCTTGATCCTATAGGTGTGGGTGCAAGAAACATAAGGGAAGCGTTGTTGGTACAGCTTGAGGTGAGAAAATTAGAGGATACACTTGCTTATGAACTCTTATTAAACCATTTTGAAAAATTAAATGAACCACCCGAAGAACTTGCACAAAAGCTCAACAGAAGTGTGGAAGAGATAAAAGAGGCATTTCTTTTAATAAAAAGATTGAATCCGAAGCCGGGTTTGATTTATGCGGAGGAAAGTCCTCAATATGTTGTGCCGGAATATGTGATAAAGTTCAGAGATAATGAGCTTGTTGTGGAAGAGGTAAGGGGTTTTATGCCCGAGATAAGATTAAATTCCAAATATTTAAAAATGCTTGACGATGAGAATGTCCCGAAGGAAGTGAAGAAATTCTTAAATGATTATGTAAGAAAAGCAAAGACTTTATTTGATTTATTAAACGAAAGAAGAAGAAAATTGGAAAAAATTGTAAATTTCATTGTGGATTATCAGCGTGAATTTTTCATGAATTCCGAGGGCAGATTAAAACCGATTTCACAGACCGATGCAGCAAAGAAACTAAATATGCCTGTTTCAACCTTACACAGATTGATAACAGGAAAATATGTTTCTACACCCAGAGGAATTTTTGAATTAAAATTCTTCTTCCCCAGGGGATTGAGAACAAGAAAAGGAAAAACCTTTGATAGAGATGTGGTAAAAAGTGTGATTAAAGAATTAATAGATAATGAAGACCCCGAATCACCTTTGAGTGACGGTAAAATAAGAAACATTTTAAGATTTGAAAAAGGAATAGACATCACAAGAAGGGAGGTATGTAAATTAAGAAAAGAACTCGGGATTGAGAATTATTCCAAAAGAAAAAGGAAATATAAAAGTTGAAGATTTATTTAAAATTATTTCCCTTTTTTAAAAGACATCTTTTAATAGTTTTATTAACAATTGTTTCAACAATTCTCTTTTCTCTCACAGGCGGTATATCCATAACCATGATTCCTCCCTTTTTACACATTATTTTCGGAGGTAAAATTGAAACAGGGGGAATTTTTATAAATAAATTTCTTGCCTGGATTGAAAGTTTACTTATAAAGGATACTCCGCTTGAATCAATAAAAAGATTCTGTATTTTATTAATTTTGCTTTTCGGAGTCAAAGCATTTTTCGGTTATTCTTCAAAATTTTTGTCATTTATGTTGCAGGAAATAATATCAAGGGATTTAAGAAATTCCCTTTTTTCAAAATTTCTCAATCTTCCTTTGTCTTTCTTTTCGAAGGTAAAAACAGGGGCACTTGTATCAAGGTTCACTCATGATTTAACAATCGTTCGGTATGCCTTAACCGAGGGGCTTTTTTCCCTTTTCAGGGATTCCATGAATGTCTTAATTTATCTTTTTCTTGCGATATGGGCATCTCCCTTTCTTTCAATTATTGCTTTCTTGATTCTTCCTTTTGCTTTTATTTTTATTCAAACAACAGGAAGGGTTTTGAGAAGAAGGGCAAGAAGGGCACAAGAAAGGATGGGTGAAATCGGTTCAAGGGCTCAGGAAATTTTGTATGGATTAAAAATAGTAAAAGCATTCGGAAGAAATGAAGAGGAAAAGAAAAAATTTGAAAAAGAAACAATGAAATTCTTTAAAGCACATCTCAAATATGAAAACCTTTCCATACTTACCCCTCATTTAACCGAATTTGTGGGTTCAATAATGGCTGCCCTTTTTTTGTATGCAGGAGGGGTTCTTATATTTAACATACAAGTCTTAACTCCTGATAGATTTTTTGTATTCTTGGCATCTGCGCTTTCAATGCTTCAACCCTTAAAGGGTCTCACACATTCTTATTCAAACTTACAACAGGGTATAACCGCTCTTGACAGAACATTTAAAATCTTATCCGAGGAAGAAGAAAAAGGCGGAAATATAATTTTAAAAAACATAAAAAAAGGGATTGAATTTAAAAATGTAAGCTTTTATTATGAAGAAAACAGATGGGTTTTAAAGAATATAAACCTGTTCATTGAAAAGGGAAAAATTTATGCTTTTGTGGGTCCTTCGGGTGCGGGAAAATCTACTTTACTTTCTCTTATACCGAGATTTTATGATCCTCAAGAGGGAGAAATTTTTATTGATGAAATAAATATAAGGGAATATGATCTGGATTCTCTGCGAAGTAAGATCGGTATAGTATCTCAGGAGACTCTTTTATTTTCCGGTACAATTAAGGAGAATCTTCTTTACGGCAACCCGAATGCAGGGGAAGAGGAAATAAGACTTGCGATAAAATTTGCGGGACTTGAAGATTTTATAAATGATTTACCGGATGGGCTTGATACGGATGTAAAAGAGCTCGGTAAACGGTTATCAGGAGGAGAAAAGCAGAGAATATCAATTGCAAGGGTTTTTATAAAAAATCCGGAGATTCTCATTCTTGACGAATTTACATCTCAACTTGATGCTCATTCCGAACATATTGTAAAAGAAGCAATTTACAATCTTTTCAAAGGAAGAACGGGTTTGGTGATAGCCCACAGACTATCAACTGTATTAAAGGCGGATAAAATAGTTTTAATGGAAGACGGTAAAATTGTTGATATCGGAACACATGAGGAACTTCTTGAAAGGTCGGAACTTTATTCAAAGTTATACAAACTTCAATTTGAGAGAATCTGATGAAATTCAGGAAAAAGCCGGAATGGATAAAAAGTAAACTTTTTCATAAGGAAAAATTCGGTAAAATAAGAAAAACTTTAAAGAATAAAAAACTTCATACCGTATGTGAATCTGCACTTTGCCCTAATATCAACGAGTGCTGGGGAGGGGGCACAGCGACAATCATGATTATGGGAGATATATGCACAAGGGCATGCAGATTTTGTAATATAAAGACAGGGAATCCGAGAAGAATCCTTGACCCCGAAGAACCTGAAAGAGTTGCACAAACGGTTAAGGAGTGGAAATTAAAATATGTAGTTCTTACATCTGTTGATAGGGATGACCTTCCTGACGGAGGAGCGGGGCATTTTGCAAAAACAATAAGAGCTATTAAATCTTTAAATCCCGGAGTATTTGTTGAGCCTTTAATACCCGATTTCGGGGGCAATATTGAATCTTTAAAAATTGTTCTTTCTGCAAATCCTGATGTTCTTGCACATAACATTGAAACGGTTGAAAGGTTAACACCGATTGTAAGGGATAAAAGGGCGGGTTATTTGCAGAGTCTAAAAGTCCTTGAAAATTCAAAAAAATTAAGACCTGATATATACACAAAATCAAGTATATTGGTAGGTTTAGGAGAAAGGGAAAAAGAAGTAATAAAGACATTAAAAGATTTGAGAAATGCAGGAGTTGATATAGTTACAATAGGGCAGTATTTAAGACCTTCTTTGCACAAAAAATTTCTTGAAGTTAAGGAATATGTGCATCCTGAAAAATTTGAATATTACGAAAAAGTTGCCTTAGAAATGGGCTTCTTATATTGTGCTTCAGGTCCTTTTGTAAGGAGTTCTTATAAAGCCGCAGAGGTATTTTTAGAGGGAGTCTTAAGAAAAGATAAATCTTAATTAAACCATTGACCCGGATAAATACATGAACGGTTTTCCAAACCGTAATAAAAAAAATCGTTCTCTTGATTTCTTCTCCTGAAATCTTTTATAATCATTTTTAAATAATGCAAATGAATAAAATACTTATAATTATTTTTTCCGTGCTCATTATCTCATGCAAAGCCGGGAACGGATTAAAAGAAGAAATAGAAAATATAAGAAAAGAACTTAAAAGAATAGATAGAAAGATTGAACACATAGAAAAAAAGGTGGATTCACTTGATTTAAGGTTATCAAATTTCAGAAAAGAAATGGAAGAACGCTTAATCAGATTAAAAAGGAATTATAAAAATAAAAAAGAAACTTTTTCACACCCTTGGTATGAGAGTTGCGGTAGATGTCATTAAATTTCCTTCACATTGAACTCTTTTTTTATTTTTTCCTCTCCGATTAAAACCTCCTTTGATTTCGGAGAATATACCGAATCCCATTTTCCCTCTTTTATTATATCCTCCAGCATTTCACAAAAATCTCCTTTTAAAAATTGAAATTCACAGGATATTTTTTCCTCTTTAAGAAAATTTCCGAGTTTTTCCATTTTCTCTCTCAAATTATTTTCTATTTCTTTTAAAATCAAATCCTTAATTTCCTTTGTAGGCTCTTCACCCAGAAATCCCATATACATGAGCCATGTTGAAAAATTGGAAGGAATTGCTTCACTCAATATAAAAACCACCTTAATAAAAACATTTTTACCCTCTCTTTTTAATATCTCTTTAATTATATCAATGTCATTCCTTGTTCCTGAGAAAATTATCAAAATTTTTTTCATATTTTCACCCCCATTATTACCCATATAAAATGACTTAAAAAATAAATAAAGACAGGGGATACAAGAAAAAAAGGAATTGAATATTTAAAAGCATCAAAAATAGAGTACTTTCCGGAAGAAAAGGCGATTGCATTGGGTGGAGAACCGAAAGGGAGAATGAATGCAAGACCGCTTGTTATTGCAATGAAAAGGGTAAGAAAAAAGGGATCAAAAACATTTGAAAAACCGTAAGAAATAGGCAATAAAAGGGCACAGGTTGCAACATTACTTATAAACTCCGTAAGAATAAGTGTCAAAAATAAAAGGGAAATAAATAAAATCAGGGGATGGTGGGAAAGCAGGGATAAAAAATTCTCCGAGATATAAAGTGCTGTTCCTGATTTAAATAAGGATGTTCCAAGCACTATTGCTCCCCCGTACATTAAAATTATACCCCAGTTAACATAATGCTGAGCATCCCTCCAATTGATTACCTTAAAGAGAAAAAGTAAAAAACATGCAAGAAGTCCTGTAACAGCCATGTCAATTTTATCAGAGTAAAAAATCCAGAGAATCAATGCAAATGCATAAATTAATAAAGTTTTCATTTCTTCATTGCTTAAAATTCTTTCCGCCTTATTTTTCAATTCTACTTTTTCCTGAATGTTTCTTGTTAAGATAAAAATGTATAAGATTCCGAATATAAAGAATAAAAATGCTACGGGAAAGGCAAATTTTGTCCATTCAAAAAAGGTAATAATTTTTCCGAAATTTTCCTGATACAGTCCTATTGCAAAAGGAGCCCTTGCGCCTCCGAGGGGTGTTCCGATTCCACCCGAAACCGCCCCCCATGCCATTGACAAAAATATGAGTTTTGCAAATTTTTTGTTTTTAATTTCATGTGATATTTGAAGCAAAAAAGGAAAAAGAATCGCAGAAGTTGCATGTTCTGGTATTAAAAGGGATAAAAAAAATGAAATTGAAAATATACCGGATAAGATATAAAAAGGACTTTTTGAAAAAAATTTAAGAAAAAAATAGGTTATTTTTTTTGCCAGTCCTGTTTTTAAGATAGAAGATGCAAGAATAAATGCGGAAAGGATAAAAAAAACAGCCCTGTTTCCGAATGCAGAAAATGTTTCTTCGGGTCTTAAAACATTAAAAAGAGGTGTTATGGCGATAATCAGAATACCTGTAACCGCAGGAGGAACTATATTTGTAATCCAAAGTGTTGCACTTAAGAAAAATATACCAAGCGCTTTTGAATAAATTTCCGGAATTTTCACAATGTAAAAAAGGAAAAATGAAAAAATAAAAAAGAGCGAAAGTCCTGTGAATAAAATTACATTTTTTAATGTTCCCTTCATTTTTTTATCAATTCAGGAATCTTTCTCAAGAGATATTCCCTTTTCTTTTCATTAACTTCAAATATTTTCACATCTTTTCTCTTTTTTATTTCTTTTATGAAAGGGTGGGGCGAAATTGAAATTGTTGCAATTATTTGAATTTCGGAATCAAAAGCCGTTTTAACACTTTCTTTAAATTTTTCTGAAAAAAGTTCCATTTTCCCTATCTCATCTACCAAAAGGAGATTCTTATTTTTGATTGCATTTTCTATTTCCGGAATCCCTATCTTTTCAAGTGCAGAGATATTCACACCGTATTTTCCTACTTTAAACTCTGACTTTATATTTATGTGAGCAAATATTTCTTTTTCTCCTTTAAGATTCTCAACGAAAAATCCCACCCTTTTGCCTTTTTCCCTTATCTCTCCTGTAAAAAAACCGTTAATTTTCAGTCCCTGGTTTTTCAGTTTTTCGCAGATTTTCTTTAAAAGGGTTGTTTTTCCTGCCCTGGGTTTTCCTGTTATCAGAATTTTCATAACTTAAATTTAAGAGAATTTATTTAATTTTTTCATTTATAATAAGATTATGAAGCTATTTGATGCGGATATCTTTGAAAAAGACGAAAAAATTTATGTGAATTTGAAAGGAAAGATTGATACAAGGACCGTGAATGATTTTAAAAATGTTCTCCAATCTGCGAAACGGATGAACAAAAAAGAAATAATTCTTAATTACCAGGATGTTGAATATGTATCAAGTGCGGGATACGGCTCACTTTTGCAATTCTGTGTCTATTCAAAAAAAGAAGGAATAAATGTTTATGTAACAGGAATGAAAAAGGAAATCAAGAACATATTTGATATTATGGAGCTTTACAGATTTGTGGATTATAAGGAAGGAATTGAAATTCCGGAAATGGCAGTTGAAGAAAAAGAAGAATTCCAGATTCCTTCAGATCTTGAAGAATGGATTGAAAAGAAGGTAATTGATAATCCTATGATGGGAATTGAAGAATATTCGGATTTGTATTTCAAAGAAAAAGAAATACGTGTTCCTGATGAGGTATTCAAAGAAATATGTGAAAGAAAAGGACTCATAACAAAGGAAGGAAGATTGTTTTTTGCTTATAAAAAACTCAGGGAGAAAATAGAGGGTAAATGAGCTTTAAAATAAAATTGAGTATTCTTTTTTCTTTAATATTCATATTTTTCTCCTATTTAATTTACAAATATTTAACGCAAAAAGGAGAAGATTATATAAAAAAAGAATTGATTGAAAGGGGAAATTCAATCTGTTCTTCACTTTCAATGGTTGCAAAAGAACCTCTCATAGATGAAAACAAAGCAGAACTCTCAAGATTAGCATATTCATTGAAAAAAGAAGAGAATTTATCTTTTGTATATATTGTAAATCGTAAAGGAATAATCAAAGGGGCACCTGATTTGGAAGACCTTGATAAAAATATTCAGGAAGTCTTAGCTTTTTACAAATCCGGAAAAGACATTATGTTTTTTGAAAAAGATATCATTTACAGTAACATAAATATCGGAAAGGTTTACATAGGCATCCCATCCATAATTGTTAAAAAAGCAAAATCCGATTTCCGGAAAGGAGCCATTTTCATATTTTCAATTTCACTTATCTGCGGAATAATAATTATTTTCACTTTTACTTATCTTTCCCTTAAACCTTTAAATTATATTGTAAGTGTATTAAAAAGAATAGGGGAAGGCAGGTTAAATGAGAAGATTGATATACATTCAAAAGACGAATTCGGAAAAATAGAAAAGGCAGCGGAAGAGATGAGGCAGAAGCTCATTGAATATCAGGCAGAAATATCAAGACAGGAGAGATTAAAAAGGGATGCAGAACTTGCGCGTGAAATTCAGAAAATGCTTTTACCTGAAAAATTGCCCGAATTAAGGGGATATGAAATTACACATTATTACGAACCCGCATTCTATGTCGGAGGGGATTATTGTGATGTTTTAAAAACATTGACTCATACATTATGTGTGATAGGTGATGTATCCGGAAAAGGGGCATCTTCCTCTCTTATAATGGCTCTAACAAAGGCATTTATCTATTCAAATTACAAAACTTCAAGAAATCCGGTCGCTTTTGTTACAAATTTACATTCTTTTATTAAACACAGGATTCCGGATGATATGTTTATTACTCTCTTTTTACTTTATCTTGAAGAAAACGGAACATATTTATATTCCTCATGCGGTCACACCTCTCCCTTTTTGTTTGTTGCAAGTGAAGAAAAACTATTAAAATTCAAAATGAACGGAGTTCCTGTGGGATTTTCTTTTGTATCGGATAACGAATATCCTTCGTATGTTCAAAAAGGAAACGGAAAACTTGAAAAGGGTGATATACTTTTTCTTTATACAGATGGACTTTTTGATGTTAAAAATGAAAAAGGTGAATTTCTGGGAGAGGAAAGATTTTTTGATTTTTTAAATCAGACTGTTAAAAAGGAGGGAGATATAGATAAAATTAAAGAAAATATAGTAAAAATGATTCAAGAATTCAGAGGAGAAGCAGAGCCCGAAGATGACATTACTTTTATGATAATTAAAAAAACATGATTCATTTAATTTTCTTATTGCCTCTTTTAAAAGCAGGGACAGGTGTTTCATATCCTGTTGATTTTCTTGACAGATTTGTTACATGTTCATTTACAAAACCGGAAAAAAAATTCGGTTTTTTTTATGAACTTCCTTCAAATTTAAGGTTTTTATCAATTATTTATAATAATTTTTCTTTTGAATCCGATGCACAAAGTTTCATTTCCGTGTCAGCAGGAACATATGCAGAGAAAGCTTCTCTTTCCTTCAGAGGAAAACTTATATTTTTGGATAAAAGATTTGAAGGGGCTGGAATGGGCTTCGGTTTTCTTCAAGCACCCTTGGAAATTTTTTCATTCGGATTCTATGGAGAAGGAGGTTATTTTCCGAAGGGTAATAGAACCACACTTTATATTCAGGCGGGTGCATCCTTACATAAAAAAGGTTTTGCCATTAACATTGAACCTGGATTTACACCGGAAACTCTCGGAGTTAAAACAGGAATTACCTATTTAAAAAAATTAAATTCAAAATATATAAAATCTTTAAAATTATTTTTCGGATTTCAAATTTTTAAAAAAAGAATGCTTTCAGCAGGAATAAGATTAAAAAGGGAGTTTGAATACTTATGGTTCGGATTCATGGGGAAAAAAGTTTATATCGGATTTGCGGTTGATTTTAAGAAAAGGTATGAAATAAGGGAAATTGTTAAAGTAGAGAAAGTTCCGGTGTATATTGAGAAAGAGGAGAAAAAAGAAGAGGTTAAAAAGAAGAAAAAAAAGAAAAGAATAAAAAAGAAAAAAGAGGAAAAAAAGGTGCAAATTTCTGAAGAAGAATTGGAATATTACTATAAAAAAGGCATAGAATATTACAAGATGGAACTTCTTGAAGAAGCCATTAAATCATGGGAAAAAATCATAAAAATTAAGCCGGATTATAAAGATACAAAAAAACTTTATGACCAGGCGAAAGAACGCCTTGAAAAACTTAAGAGGATATCGGAATGAAAGGATTCGGAACATCATCACATTTGAAGGTTAAAGACAAAACTTATTATATTGAAACAAGTTTCTTGCCTACTCAAAATGCTGTAATATCAAAAGTAACAAAAGAAGGTAAAATAATTCTTATAAAAAGGGATGAAATTCATACGGATAAAATTGATGAAAAAAAAGCATTTGAGACCATAAAAAATTATCATGAGAATCTTTTGAAGGACCTTAAAGTATGGCTTGAAATAAAAGAAAAAATGGAAGAGGCACCTCTTGAGATGTATGTGAAATTATGTGAAAAATTGATAAAACTCGGGCTTTTGGAAGAAGCAAAGGAATTAATGGAGGAAAAAATAAAACTTGATGAAAATTATGCTCCTGCAAATTTTGTTCTCGGCAAGATCTATTTTGAATTGAAAGATTATGAAAAAAGCAGTTTATATTTTGACAAAGCAATTCAGTTAAAGGATTATCCGAATTATCTTATGTGGGGAGCAAGGTGTTACAGGTTTAAAGGTGAATATACAAGAAGTTTATCTTATTTAAAAAAAGCACTTGAAAAGAATCCTTCCTATGCTGAGGCTCAATTTGAAATGGGGATGTCCCTGCTTGAACTTTCTTTATCAGGAACAAGTGTTCCTTTCAAATCCATTTTACTTTCCTTTAAAAGTGCGGAAATTCTTGATCCGAGATTTAAAAATGAAATTTATAAAAAAGGAATGGAACATCTTGAAAAAGGGGAAATACTGGAGGCAAAGGATAAATTCACAGAATTCTTTAACATTCTTTCACCACCCGATGTTCACGAAATCCTTGACGAGTTTATTTTACTTTCAAAATACGGTCATGAAGAAAACTATGCTCTTACACTTGAGGATTATATTCTTAAATTAAAAGAAATAGCAGAAGAGCATCCCGATTATGCGGATGTAAGATTCAATCTTGCTATTGCTTTGCTTTTAAGAATAAAGGCACTCTTTGACGATGCGGAAAATGAGTTAAAAAATGCCCTTTCTATAAACCCTGATTATGAGGAGGCGAAAAAAATTTATGAACTATTAAGAAATGAAATTCAGGGTTATCTCATTTTCATAAAAAGCATAGGGAGGCAGGTATGATATACTTAATTTTCTTTTTTTTAAATCCGAAAATTGAAAATTATATTTCAAAAGAAAAATATATGAATTTATGGATTGAACCCCGGCAAAGTATAACATATACTTCTAATATTCTTGAAAAATACGGCTTTCGCATAAGGACGGTCTCTGAATGGGAAAACAGAGTTTCCGGATATTTTCCTTCTAATTTATTAAGAATAAAAAAAATAAAAAATTTTGTAATATCGGTCAAACCTGTTCTAAGGGGAAAAATCTATGAGAGTAAAAGTTTTTATTCTTTTTCTCCCGGAGACTACGGCGATTCTTATGAAGTTTTGAATTTCTTAAATTTAATATCCGCACATAAAAAAGGATTTATAGGACAAGGGATTTTGATTTCCATATTTGACACAGGATTTGAACTATCACATCCTGCTTTTTTGCACATAAGGGAAGGTGGCAGGGTCAAATTCACATATGATTTTAACAGCGGTGATTCCTTATTTCTTATTTACAGAGATGAGGTTTATTCGGTTCCGCATAAAAGAGCTATAGGTTATATCTCGGGAATTGATATAGAAAGGGCAAAGGATACATTTTTCATTTTTTATTCCTTCCTTGACGAAAGAGATAATAAAAAAAATCTATGGAAAATCTATGGCACGCATTTTATAAACGGGAATTTCACGGGTTTAAAACTGCTTTCTGTTGATACTCTGCCCTCGCTTCTTCCTCATGCCCTGATTATGGATAATCAAATTTACTTAGCAAGTAAAATAATCAATAAAAACGGAGAAGAACTTTCATTAACTTTTATTGACAAAGATTTAAACATTGACTCTTCAAAGACCTTAATAGCAGGCACAATAATTAATGATTTGGAAATCCTGAAATTCAGCGGTAGGATATTTATATTTTTTGCAGATACAGGTGGTCTGAAAGCATTTGAATTAAACGGTAGTATAAAAAAGTTAGTAAATAAAGACATATCAGGGTTTAACTACGAAATAAAAGGGGATTCAATATTTATAATTTATGAAACTTTTGATCTTACGCCTTCTTTGGGTATAGCAGTTTTTGATACTTTACTAAATCTTCTAAAAGACACAATATTTGATAGGGGATTTTCTCCTGAAATTTCAATAAGAAATGATACAATAAATACTCTTTTTATAAAAGGTATGAAAAGGGATACTTTGTATGAAACTAAATTTTCCTTTTCTTTAAATTTAATAAATAAAAAAATAATTGATACCGGATTTTTCATTAAATCACCGAAATATTTATCAATACAAGGGCAATCATACATATACTATGCAAAACACGGAATTATTTACTCATATAAAAACGGATTGATTGATTCAACATTTGAATATTTTGTTGATTTAATAGAAACAGGAAATGATGTTTTAGTTTACAGAAGAAGAGGAGATAGGGGTGTAGAAATTAATCCTCTAACCGATTATGCAAGGTTTGATTATCCGGGTGTATTGCATGGTACAAGAATGCTTGCTTTAATAGGGGGGTATGCATCGGGGGAAATGATAGGGACTGCACCCGGAGCGGATTTCCTTTTATTTAAAACAGAAAGGATAAGAACAGTAGAAGGTCAGGAAGTATTTGAACATAGGCTCGAGGAGGATTTCTGGGTTGAAGCACTTGAACTTTCTCAAAGGTTCGGAGCAAAAATCGTATCATCTTCCTTGGGTTATTCTGACTGGTATACAAAGGAAGACATGGATGGAAAGACAGCAATATCATCAAAAGCTGCTTCAAAAGCTTTATCAAAAGGGATACTGGTTGTTACCGCTGCGGGAAATCTTACAAGTCCTCATCCTGATTTAACAAAACCGGACACAACAATAGTTGCTCCGGGAGATGCGGATTCTGTATTGACTGTAGGGGGATGTTATCTTGATGGTTCAATATGGGAAAATTCTGCATTCGGTCCGAGTGCAGACGGAAGAATAAAACCTGATATAGTTGCTCCGTATAGAAGTGTAAGTGTGGATATATATTTAACTTCTACAGGTGATACCTTATACGGATACGGAGAAGGTTCGGGTACATCTATTGCAACTGCTTTAATTGCAGGATTTGCAGCAACATGTCTTTCAGCCCATCCTGAATGGGATGTGAAAAAATTATATAAAATTATAAGAAAGACAGCAAATAAAGCAGATAATCCGGATAATATATACGGTTACGGTGTCCCGGATGCTTTAGAGGTAATAAATTATGAGCAAATCAGTATTCCTGCCAAAGAAGGAGAGAATTCCAGAATTATTTCCCTTTATCCTAATCCTGTTAAGGGTAGTAAAATAAAGATTGAATATGTAATAAATGAATCAATAACTCCTCTTTCCTTTAAATTCTTTACGCCTTCCGGTAAAAAAATTTTAGAAATAAGTTATTTTATAAAACCGCTCGGTAGGTATAAGGATGTAATTTATTTAAAAACAAGGAACGGGAAAGAGTTTCCCCCTGGTTTTTACATTTTGGTAATGGAGACAAGTAGCACAAAGGATTATTACAAATTTGTTGTAGAAAAATAAAGGATGAAGATAAAGAGGGTTTTGATAGCAAACAGGGGGGAGATTGCTGTCAGGATTATATATGCATGTAAAGAACTCGGGATAGAGACGGTTGCAATTTATTCCGAGGCTGACAAGGATTCACTTCATGTTTTTCTTGCGGATCAATCCATTTGTATAGGTCCTCCTCCTTCTTCTGAAAGTTATCTTAACATTCCGAGGATAATTTCTGCAGCCGAGGTTACGGGTTGTGATGCAATTCATCCGGGGTATGGTTTTCTTTCCGAAAATCCCGAATTTGCAGAGATTGTGAAGTCATCGGGTTTTATATTTATAGGTCCTGAACCAGAGAACATTGAAAAAATGGGAGATAAAGCTCAGGCAAGGAGGATAATGAAAGAAGCGGGTGTTCCTGTAATACCCGGTTCGGATGATATTGTGGAGAATCTTGACGATGGAATGGATATAGCAAAACAGATAGGTTTTCCTGTTATGATAAAAGCAGCAGGCGGTGGCGGAGGAAGAGGAATGAGGATTGCATGGAATGAAAAAGATTTTGAAATTAATTTTAAAACCGCACAGGCAGAGGCACAAGCTGCTTTTAATGATAAGAGGCTGTATATTGAAAAATTTATCAAAAGACCCAGACACATAGAAGTTCAAGTTATAGGAGACGGTAAAGGAAAAGTCTTAACATTATTTGAAAGGGAATGTTCAATACAGAGAAAGCATCAAAAGGTCCTTGAGGAAGCACCTTCTCCTGCGGTTGATGATGATTTAAGGAAAAAACTTCTTGAATATGCAAAAAGAGGAGCCTCTGCAATTAATTATAAGTCAGCAGGGACTCTTGAATTTTTAATGGATGAGGAAAAAAACATTTACTTTATAGAAATGAATACAAGAATACAGGTTGAGCATCCTGTAACAGAGGCTATTACAGGTCTTGATTTGATTAAAATGCAGATTGAAATTGAGGAAAATGGGAAATTAGGGCTTAATCAGGAAGATGTGGAAATGGACGGACATGCCATTGAAGTAAGGATAAATGCAGAAGACCCTGACAAAGGATTCAGACCTTCACCCGGAAAGATAGAAAACTTGCATTTCCCCGGAGGGCCGGGGGTAAGAGTTGATTCTTTTATATATTCAGGGTATCAAGTTAAGCCTTTTTATGACTCTTTAATAGCAAAATTGATTGTTCATGATACTGAAAGAGAAAAGGCTATTAGGAGATTGAAAAGGGCTCTTGATGAGACAATAATTCACGGAATTTCAACTACTATCCCTTTACATAAGAAAATTGTGGAGGATAAAGATTTTATTGAAGGAAATATAGATACACATTTTTTGGAAAGATTCCTTCAACAAAGTTAAATCTACACAAACCCCGGGACATCTTCATATTTTAAAGGTCTTGCCATCAATTCTTTAACTGCTTCTTTTAAGTCTTTATTAAGATAAAGAACTTCATATAATTTTTCGGCAATCGGGATATAAATTTTCTTCTTTCTGGCAATTTCAACATAGGGTTTTATTGTATAATAGCCTTCAACCGTTTTAATTTTATTAAGTGCTTTTTCTATACTCTCCCCTTTACCTATCAAAAGTCCGAACTTCCTGTTTCTTGATAAATCTCCTGTTGCTGTCAGAAGTAAATCACCCAGTCCAGAGAGTCCGGAAAATGTATGGGACCTTGCACCCATCTCTTTTCCGAAACGTGCCATCTCTGTCAATGACCTGGTCAAAAAGGCAGCTCTTGCATTTAATCCGAGTCCCAATCCGTCAAGAATTCCTGCACCTATTGCATAAACATTTTTTAAAGCACCGCCGAGTTCAACACCCTTTAAGTCATGAGAAATATAAACCCTGAAAAAAGGAACCGTTAAAAATTTCTGTAATATCCTTATTTCCTCTCCTTCAGGACCTGCAAGAACAGTCAGGGTCGGAACACTCTTTATAACTTCTTCTGCAAAATTAGGACCCGATAAGACATAAATTTTTTTTGCCTTTCTTTTCAAAACCTCTCTTATTATTTCACTCGGTCTTTCAAGTTTTTTTATCTCAAGACCTTTTGAAGCGGAAATAATCAATTTTGGTTTTTCTATAAAATTTTTTAACTTTTCCCATGTATCCCTGACATACTGGGTGGGAATAACAGAAATAATAACATCAACATCATTAATATCATTTTCTATATCAAAAGAAGGGACAATATTTTTAGGGTATTCAAAAAATGTAAAATATAAGGGATTTTTTCTTTTCTTTTTTATACCTTCAAGAACTTCTTTATTTACATCCCATAAAAAGACCTTTTCAAAATTAAAGGAGCATACATAGGAAAGTGCTGTTCCCCATCTGCCTGCACCTATTATTAATATTTTTTTCATGTAATAATTTTAAGGTATTTTTGTTATTATTTTAATATCCTTGCATTTCTCACTTATGAATTTAAACCGGTTTAAAAGTCAAGGTTGTGTAACGTTAATTGTGTATGGAGATTTTATGTTAAAATTAAAAAATAGGTGCCGGGAAGGAGACTTTTTTCTTTTATTTCACCCTCACCCCTCAATAAACCGAAGTTTCTTATTAATTTACCTGATACATCATATAAAAGAGCTTTATAAGAACCCAGCTCAAAATCATAAATTATTTCTAATTTTCCTGAATGAGTGAAAATTCTTAATTCTT
>JAJRUZ010000088.1 GCA_024277525.1 Caldifarciminota bacterium
AGAGGTATTATGCACCGGCCCAAAAGGTATATGTTGGTTGGGATTTTCACAAGAGGAAGTTGTATGTTGTGGTGATGAGGGAGAATGGAGAGGTTATAGAGGAGAGGAAGATAGAGAACAGGGACATGTTGAGTTTAACGGACTTCCTCTTGGGTTTGAGGGAAGGGACTCCTGTTGCAATAGAGGCTACAGGAAACTGGTATTGGCTAATAGATTTGCTGGAGGAATATGGGTTAAAGCCTTATATGGCACATCCCAAGAATACGAAGGTGATAGTTGTTTCAAAGTGTAAGACTGACAGGATAGATGCGAAGGTTTTGGCTGATCTTTTGCGGACAAATTTTTTACCTACTGCTTATATACCTTCTTTTAAGGTGAGGGAACTGAGGGAGTTATTGAGGACTCGGATTTTTCTTGTTCGTGAGAAGACGAAGATAAAAAACAGGATACACAGTGTTTTAAACAAATTAGGCATATTTCTTGATTATTCTGATATTTTTGGTAGAAGAGGGCGTGAGGAGCTCAGGAATTTAGAGCTTGGTTCTCCTTATAGGGAGGAGATAAACATTTTGCTTGATTTACTTGAGGGTATAGAGTCAGAGATTGCAGAGGTTGAAAGTATTTTGAGGCGTATTGAGGTGGAGAGGGGATGGAGGGAGGATTTGAGGCTTTTGCAGACTGTTCCTGGTATTGGCTGGTTCAGCGGATTATTAATTTTAGCTGAGATTGGGGATATAAATCGGTTCAGATCTCCGAAGGCTCTTTGCAGTTATGCAGGTCTTGTTCCTTCTACATATCAGTCGGGTGAAAGGAGGTGGAACGGAAGGATTACAAAGGAAGGGTCAAGGTGGTTGAGATGGGTTATGGTGGAGGCTGCTACGAGGGCGGTTTCTATAGATGATTATTATAAGTCTTTTTATGAAAGGTTAAAAAAGAGGAAAGGGAAACAGGTTGCTAAAGTGGCGGTTGCTCGGAAAATGTTGGTTGGTATTTATTACATTTTAAAGAAAAAAGAGCCCTTTAAAAAGGGTAAAGGGGGAGGGTAAGCCCGTGCCGCTACATGGTTCTTCAGGAACCGAGTCAATGACTGGGATGCCCTCTCCTTATTGCCGAACGGCAAAGTGTCCGGCATGAGCCGGGACGAAGAGTTGTATGGCACCCTTAACCTTTGGTATAATTTAACCGACCCTTTCAGAGTTGTAGCGGTCGCATTTATGTGACAATTTATAAAACGATGGAAACAACTTTCCCTTCTTCAGAAAGGGGGTAGGAGAGATGTTTATTCTTTCGCAACCTAAAGGTTACAGTTACAATTCTAAAAAATTTACCTTCTATAATACTTTATCCCCAATATCTTACATTTCTCCTTTGCCTCCTCCCTTATATAAGGGGTTATTATTATGAGTTCAGGCTTTACCCCTACTTTTTTCTCATATAATTCCCCTATTCTTTTAAGCTTCCATACATCTCCGTCAGAAACACTGCTTTTTATCTCTATTAAATAATGCTTTTTATCCTTTATCACCATGTCAACTTCAATCGTTGAAGGGAAACCGAAAACAAATCCATCCTCATCATAATAAACCCACTTTTCAACTTCGTGGAATCCGAGTTCCTCCAAAATATCCTTCATACCTTCTCTGAAGGCTTCCTCGGCAAATATGCCCCATCTTGCCCCGAGTGCGGTAATAGAATCCCTTAATGTTTTAAAACCTTCCCTCATTTCTTTTATAAGCTCCTCAAACCTCCTGTCAACTCCTTCAAACCTTTTATTTGTTTCTTCTCTCAATTTATTCATCTCCTTCCACAGCTTGTTTGTTTCTTCTCTCAGCTTGTTTGTTTCTTCTCTCAGCTTATTTGTTTCTTCTCTCAACTTATTTGTCTCTTCTCTTAATTTATTCATCTCCTTCCACAACTTACTTGTTTCTTCCCTTAATTTATTTGTTTCTCCCCTTAGTTCCATAAGTTCATTTTCTACAATTTCAAATCTTTTATTTGTATCTTCTCTCAGTTTCACGAGTTCCCCGTTCATTCTGTTCATGTCTTCCCTTAATTTCACAATTTCTCCATTTGTTCTGTTTAAGTCTTCCCTTAATTTCACTAATTCTTCCCCCTGCCTTTCAAGAACCTTAAGAATCTCCTTTATATCATCCTTTGTTGCCGCTTTTTTCTCAAGAATTTCCTCTATTTTTCTCCTTACCTCCGGTTTTTTTTCTATAATTTTGGGAAGACTTTTTTCAATAATCTCAATAATTTCCTTTTCCGAAAGAATTTTTTTTGTTTTCATAACAGTTTAATTATAAAGAATTTTTTCTTAAAACTCAATAGAACATACATCTTCCGCGGGCTGAAGAATTTTTAACATCGCGGTCAGGAAAGCGCTCCTGCAATTTTGAGGATTCGGGAATCGGGATTGTGTAGGAGCCGTATTTTGATTTAAACACTGGGCAGGTCGTTTCAACAATACAGAGAAACGGATATGTTGAGGAGGTCTTGGCAAAAAATACGGTTTTAATTTTTAGTGATAAAATATTCCAAAAAACCTTTGTATATGACATATCTGATTCCTTTAATCCTGAAAGTTTAGGAGTTATTGATGATGAAGCTTATGTAATAGAAGATTTACCTAATACTACTTACATAATAATAAGCACAAAATATGATAATGGCGATGCTGCAATTTATGATTTATCAGACCCTTCTCAGGTAAGCCTGGTTTCCTATGTGGGGGGTGGAGGACACGCCAAAAGTATTGAGACAAAATATCCATATTTGTATATGGGGTTCAGTAATTGGGGAGGAGAAATATACATTTATAATATTTCTGATTATTTTTCTCCCCTTTATGTTGAAAAATTTACTGTTAAAGGAGAATATAGTAGCATTTCCAGTTTAAAGAGAGTCTCCAATACGTATTTGTTGTCAATTTTAAAACCAACCGGCGAGTCTATTCTATACGATGTGGAAAATCCTACTATTCCTACTCAAAAAGGAATGATAGATTTAGGTTCCGAGGCTTACAAACTTGTCTGTTATGACAAATATGCTTACATAGCAGCTGGTGGAGGAGGGTTGAAGATTGTAAGGATTACGGAGTAGTAAAATTTTGATATAAAATAGCCATTCCTGCATTTCTGTTTACCTTAAATAACAGGATTAAAAGCAATTACCGGGTTCTCTGATAATTTTATTACTTTTTCTGCATTTGACCCAAGAAAAAAATGAGAAAGTCCTTTTCTTCCCCTTGTTGCCATGCATATAAGGTCTATATTATTTTCCTCTGCAAACTCTATAATCCCTATCTCAGCCGAATCCCTTTTTATTGCATTTGCAAATATCTTATACTTACCCCTGAATTTTTCACTCTCCCTCTTGAGAAGCTCTTTTGTCTCCTGGAGCAATTTCTCCTCAACTTCTCTTAATCCGATGGACTCAAGAATTTCAACCACATGAAGAAGATGTATTTCGCACGCAAATTTTTCCGATAAACCCACCGCATATTCAAGAGCCTTGAAAGAGTGAGTGACGAGAAGCAAAAGGCAAAGGGTGAGTAATTCTGTAACTGTCGCATTTATGCGACAAAACTACGGGACAGGTGGTAAGACGAGACAGGTGGGAAAGGAGTTCCCTATTTCCCTGCCTTTCTGATTTTGCATGATTAATTATAATAATAAAATAAATACCCTAAAAGAAATAGAAAACAGGAACTGCAAAAATATTTTTTGAAAAGGGAATAATTTCGTCTCCGGTATAAATAAGAATTCCGATTTTTTTCTCATAATTCACATTTTCTATAAATTCTTTTAAGGGTTTAAAGTATTTTTCTTTTATTGTCTTTGTATATTTTACTTCAATTGCAATAAGCTTATTTTTATAAGTTAAAACAAAGTCAATTTCCCTTCCTGTATATGTTCTAAAGTAAAATATATCAATTCTCTCATCTACACTTTCAGAAAAACTTCTTAACTGATTATAAAACCATGTTTCAAATAACATTCCCTTTACTTCTTCCGTAAGTTTTTCTATTTTCAATATATTAGAGAGAAGTCCTGTATCTATGAAATATAACTTAGGAGACTTTGAAATCCTCTTTTTAACTGTTTTTCTGAAAACATAAACTTTTTCTATCAGAAATGTAATTTCAAGGACATTCAGCCATCTCCTGATTGTGTCAGCGCTTACTCCTATTGTTCGCGCAGATTCGGATAAATTAAAAACTTTACTGCTATAAGAAGCACAAAGCATCATAAAACTTAAAAATGTTGGTAAATTCTGAATATCCAGAATAAAAGGTATATCCCTTTCTATATAGGTTTTTCTGTATTCCTCAAACCAAAATTTTCTCTTATTTTTTTCTAAAAATAGAGCCGGTCTCGGAAATCCTCCTTTTAAGATTTCTTCTTCCGGGTCAAATTTCATTTTTTTCTTATTATAAAAGTACTCAAGAGCATTTTTTGATTCAAAAATTTCTTCAACAGGGTTTTTGAGAGGTCTTTTTCTTAGTTCCCAAAAGTTCATGGGATATAAATTTATCATTCCTATTCTTCCTGCAAGTGTTTCTTTAAACCCTTTAATTGTCTCGTATCTGGATGAACCGGTGAGAAGAAACTCTCCTGTTTTTTTGCTTTTATCCACATATTTTTTTATAACAAATAAAATTTCCGGCACCCTCTGTACCTCATCAATTATTACAGGTTTTTTTACTGATTCAATGAATCCCTCAGGGTCAAACTTTGCTGTTCTTAAAATGTTTAAATCATCAAAAGTCAAATAATACATACCTTTTTTCTTCCTTATAATTTCAGCGAGAGTGGATTTCCCAACCTGCCTTGCTCCTATTATTGAAACCACAGGGAATACCTCAAGGTATTTATGAATTTTTTTCTCAATGCTTCTTTTAAAAATTTTAGCCTTCATCGTAAAAATTATACGATATAATCGTAAATTTTTCAAATTCAACCTGTGATATTTCTTAATTGTGGTGGTGCGATTTATCGCACATATTCCCCCCTTGGAGAAGCAAATTTGTAGGAGCGGTTTCTAACCGCGATTAATTGTGTTTGAAGAATAATTTTGTCTTTAAGAATAATTCTCTGTTGAGGTCGGCTTATTACATTTATTACCTCTTTTTCCGTGATTTGCCTTCTTGTCATTTGAAATTTCGCATGTTCAGTAAAAATTATTTTCATTTTATTGTCTTTATGCAGAAAACATCTTTATTATCTTTTGCTAAAGGGGAGACGGGGTGGTGGCAACCGGGGATGGAGCAGGTGTTGTTCATTTTGTCCATTACTCTTCTTCCTCAATTTTTTTAATTTCTTTCATTTTCGAGAAATACTTTACTTCATTTTCGTATATTTTCTCCATTTCTTCCTTTATCTTTTTTATTATTTCTGCAAATGCGGAAATTTGACCCATTTCATACTCCTTAACATATCCCCAAAATGCATCTTCTTCAACATCTTTTATTGCGTTAATCACATTCTCAAGAGAGGCGAAAGCTTTTAAAAATTTCTTTTCTATTTTTTCATATTTTTCCCTTATTTTTTTATCTTCCCAAGCAGGGTTTTTGATATAAATCTTCCTTGCATTTTTGTCTATTTCTATGGAGGAATAAAGAAAAGGACAATTCAGGTTTTTGATAACAAGAGAACCTCTTCCCGTGTATTCACGGACACACTGACTGTTATATTGGGGTTTATGAACAAAAATAAGAGCACATTCAACATCTTTAATTAAATTTTGAGTAATTCTTCCTTTATATTCCTCAATGTATCCCAGCCATAGAGATATTTCATTTAATGAAAAATCAAAATCCTTTACAGTATTCTTTACTTCTCTCAAAATTTCCTGTTTATAAGACATACCTATATACAAAACTTCATATTCTTTCGTAATAAGATAAAAATAGGTATCTTCATACTTTTTTATTTTTGTTAAATCTACCCTTTCCCATTTTATAATAATTTCCCTCACCTCTCAAAAAAC
>JAJRUZ010000089.1 GCA_024277525.1 Caldifarciminota bacterium
AAAATAAGGGATTTCAAGTTTTACTCATTTTTAAAATTCACCCAAAAGGTGAAAAAAATTTTGTCCCTTTTACTTGACTTTTTCTCTTAAAATCTTGTATAATTAAAATATGAAAATTTTTTACTTAAAGATTTGGGTTTAAATATAATTCCCACATTAGATTCTCAAGGTCTTTATCTGGATATTCTACAGGAAGTCCGATATCTTTTGCTTCTCGCCTTCCAATAGCATGTCCATGAGAATATATCTTTTCTGTTAAAGTTTCTATAATTGTAGATATTTTTTCTTCATCAAGCTTCTCCTGTCTCGAAGTTAGAAGTTTTCGAGCAACAAGCCTGATATGGTGATATTGCCTGTTTACACTTCCTAAGGTTAAAGGACCTATTTGATTGATCAAAGAGTCCAGTATATTTGCAACAGCATCTTGATCATTGATATTTGCTCGTTCTTTCACAAATGATAAAAATGAGTTGACATCTTCCACAGCAATCTCCTGAGGCGGTACTGCTGTTTCACCTATCGTAGCTTTAACTAGTGTGGGATCAATAGGCCCTAATTCTGCTTTCTTTCCCATTATAATATTATCTGCACCCATAGATAGCAAAGTGGCAGCGCTTTGTGCCCTGTAAGGTATCAACACATTAAATTCATCACAAAATTCTCTTATCATACTGACAATTCTCCAAGGCACACTTACATCTCCACCCCTACTATATAGAAGAAGATCTATGCGTTTTTTATCTCCATCGAATTCTAAATTCAATAGATGATCATATAATGGCCTCACAGCATCTTCTGCGATGCGTGCACCAAAAGGAGCTCTATCGCCTGTAAAGTATACTATAACTTTAGTTTGCCTTTTTTGCTCTATTTTTTCTATCAGGTCCTTACCAATATGTTTGTCCTCAGACATCGTTATACCTCCTATTTTTTTGGTACTTTATTAAGTTTTTCCATAGCCATTTCCGATAACGGAATGCGGATAAACGAAGCCCACGAAGTGGGTTTGGGTGAGCTGAAGGCGAACCGTTTATCCGCTGTTATACGCCGTGCCATCAATTTCAATTTCCTAACTATCTAATGTTTCTTACTGATAAACCACCACGCATTATATCCACGTGAATTTTCCTTTTCCCTACTGCAAAAACCCTACCACCTACAATCTTACCAACCTGAACATCAGTGTATCCGACATCAGTCATCATTTGTGAAAGAGTTGTTGAGGAAGGGATGAACCAATTCCATCCACTTCTGCTTAAGTCCTTTTTGCTGCCACCACCAAATACAGTGGGTCCCTCGTAAGATAAAATGCGCTTCTTAGTATCAATAGCAGCTGACTCTAAGAGACATATTCCTCCATCCTTCAAACAATTGAAAGTATTCTCAAAGCCAAAACCGGATCAGTTACGTGATATAAAACACCCGCAAATAATATAATATCGAAAGAGTCTTGAAAATCAGGGTTTGTACATTCATACAAACTTATATTCTTTACTTCCAATCTATCAATATTAAAGGCGTACTTCAGATAATTGAGACAATCTACATACTTCTTTACTTCCTCGATTGCGACTACATGGGCCCCCATTGCACAAAGAAGTAAGCTTGTTCCTCCAGTCCAGCAGCCAATGTCTAAAACTCTTAATCCATCAAGAGACCGTGGGATAGCTTTAAATTCATCGATAAAGACAGCAAGAAGTGAAATATGCCTATCTCCCATTCTACCTTTTAAAGAAAATGTTCCAAAGTCATGATTATGGCCCCAATGAAATTTTATGGATAAATCTCTCTGTCTTTCAGGATCCTTAAATCCTTCCATTTTATAGTCTTGAAGTTGCAAAAATTCATCAATTCTCTTTTTGAAAGACTCTGGGTCTACATTAACTAAATTCTTGACTTGGTAATTGGATAGCATCAGGTTCTCCAAAAAACTGTATGAGGGTAATTTTTTGAATTTCTTTTGTCCGCTTAACCACTCTTTTATTGTAGATGGTATGCAGTTTTTAACCCATTGGGGTACTATCTTTCTTAAGCTGTATAAAGTCATGATTTTTCCTCCTTTCAATTTATTAACAACATTTATTTAAATTTTTATCTGGCATGGCGTATAACGTTTTGGCGGATATATGAAGTTGCCGAAGGCAATTTGGGCGAAGCATTAGCGTAGCCGTATATCCGCCTGTTGCACGACCCGAACGAAGTGAGGGCGAGGAGCGAAGCGACAAAGAGTTTTTGAGCCGCCGAAAATCCCTTGCGAGCATAGTTTTCTCGTTTTTATCATGCGTTTCTACTTGAGAGAAAATTTCGCTTAACATCCGTTAGACGATGCGAAGTTTCGTTATTTTTAGATTTTGATTTTCTTCTTTAGTTAAGCGAAGTGAGCAAGATAGGATTTTCGGCTTTAGCCCGAAGGGCGGCTCAAAAATTTTGGGCAACTCCGGTATATACGAAGTTAATTTCGGATATATTCCTGTTTTTGGAGGATATGCAAAATTCTTCGTTTTTATTTTTTCTCTTTTATTTTCCATCCCACACCTCCATTTTCCTTCCAGGGCTCGAACCCTACAAAATTTGCATATGTATATTATATATAAAACCTATTTTTCTGTCAAGTTTTCATAATGAAATTTCAGTTTTTAAATCCCAGAAATTCCTTAACTTTTTGGAGAATCAATTTCCTTCTCTTTTCCACAAATTTCCTGAAGTTCTCCTCATTGAGCATTTCCAGAGCCTGAATAAAAGTCCGCTTTATCTCCTCATCTCCTGCACCGTAAAATTCGGTCCGCTCATCAGGTAACCTGTCTCCTTTCAGTATGTTCCTTGTCTTCGTTATAAGCCTTAAATTACCTATGTCATTTATCAACTCTTCGGGTATACCCTTTTCCCTCAATAAACTCGCAGGAAATATATGGTCCCTCTCAAGACTCCATCCCCTCTTTTTCGGAATCTCAGCCACACCCCCCTGAATTATGTTTAAAATTAAATCCACATCCCTGAACATACTTTCCGTAAATTCATAAGGAATACCCGTCCTCTCCTTCATATATTCACCTATTTCCTTAACAGGAAATTTCCCTTGCGATTTTGTTATTATTTCATTATGTATATAATCAAGCTTTCCATCCGCACCGTGTGAGAAAAACCTGGTGAAAAATGACATGTATAAATACTGCCTCATATACAGAGACTCACCTTCCGGTATCTGCTGATGCGGCTCCCTGTATAAGAAATCAACGAGAGGAATTAAAGCAAGTTTTGATTTTAAAAATCTCTTTGAAAGAATTTTCGCATCCGTCTTTAAAAAGTTAAGCACCGAAAGCATGGCATTTTTTAACCCGCCGAAATTATCCCTGAGAGCCCTGAGAAATTTCTCATCCTTCACTTTACTTAAATCAAATTTTGCTCCCCTTCCAAAAACCACAAGCGAACACTTTATTATGAAATCTATATCAAAATCAAATTCACCCTTTCCGTTTAAAATATCCATAAGCTCTATGAATTCGCCTTCCAATTCAGCTACAGAAACCTTTAAGGTAGAAAACAGAAGGTCGGATTTTGAAAGAACAATTCCTCCCGAATTAACCCTTACAAAGATTTCAAGAACATCATCCAGAGGAATTTCTTCTTTTATGTAAATGAAATTTATTTTACTTTCTATATTGAACTTTGTTATAAACCTCATTATGTTCTGTATTATCCTTTTTTTGACTTCTTCGGAATCTTCCCTATAATTTTGATTCACAAATTCGTTTACTTCTTCGGGTTTTAATTTTATAAGCTCACTTACTTTTCTCCAGTGAGAATCTTTAATTTCTTCCGGTGCTTTGAATTCAAAAACATATCTGAGTTCATCTTTTATCTCCTCCGGATTGCTGTCCACCTTAAAATAAAGTGATTTACCGTTATACTCACCGAAGAAAGCAATATATAAAGATTGCAACCGCTGCTGCCCATCCAGAACAACAAATAAGGGCTCCTCTATTTTTTCCTCTTTTGATACGGGTATCTTTTGCTCTGATACATAATCTTTAATGAATTCCCTTAATCTCAGGGTTATCCCTTTCTCGGGTTTCCATAAAAGCAAGGAACCTATCGGGTAGTCGTTCATTACGGAATCCATAAGTTTACATATTCTTTCCTCCTCCCATACAAAAGTCCTCTGAATGGAAGGAAGCTTGTAATAACCTTCCTTAATACCCTTCACCACATCATAAATTCTTTGATTGGGACTTAATTCAAGCATGATAGAACCTCCGGTTTAAAGGGACTTGAACCCTGTAAAATCTGCGGATTTATTATACGCAAACTTTTTTTTTCAAGTTTTCATAATTTGAACTCTGTAAATAAAAATTTTGAAATCCCTTCAATTTCCCGTTATAATTTAAATATGGAAATATTCGGAATCGGGTTGACCTTACTTGCAGGTATTTTAACCTATCTTGCATGGAGCAACGGCAAATGGATGAAAGAAACAATAAGCAGACAAAATGAGGTTCTGGCAGGCATAAACAAAACTCTTGAAAGGCAATCACAGATGCTTGAAAGGATGACCCGGATGCTTGAAAAACAAACCCAAATGCTTGACCAACAAACCCAAATGCTTGAGAGACAATCAGAAATGCTTGAGAGACAATCGGAAATGCTTGAAAAACAGTCCGAAATGCTTGAAAGACAATCGGAAATGCTTGAAAAACAATCGGAAATTTTATATAAAATAGAGAAGACATTGGAGACAATGGAAAAAAATGCGGAACAGAGACACAGGGAGGTAATAGAACTGATAAAAACCCTGAAGTAAATACATTTATCTACTCCCCTTTCCGGAATAAATCATCTCTCCGTCCCTGAAAACAACGAGTTCTCCTTTTTTAAATTTTACCCATTTTTCCCCTGTTAAAAGATTTGTTGCAATTACATAACCTGTCTGCCCCTCCCTTTTTTCCTCAGGAAGATAAAGTTCCGTTTCTTCATCCTTATATTCAATTTCAGGATAAGGCGGTTCCCTTTTTACATAATAAAGACCGTTATATCCGTTTTTATCATGGTAACAGAAAAGATTTTCTCCGTCGGACATGAGAATGTTTAATGAACCGTGATTGTTTATCTCTGCAAGGATTTTTTCAAACCACTTAAAATCTTCTTCTCCCCATTCCCTTATTCCCCTTTTTTCCATTTCTCCGAGTATATAACAGAAGATATGTTCGGAATCGGTTCCACCCACGGGTTTGAACCGTCCGAGAGGAAAACTCCTGAAATTATTTATTGTTCCGTTATGAGCAAACACATACTCCTTACCATCAAGTTCCCTTTTAAAAGGATGCGTGTTTTTAAAACCTTTTCCCGCGGTGCTTCCTTTTCTTAAATGGGCAATAAATATTTTTGACTCAATACCCGTATAATTCCTGACAAAACGGGAAAGTTCACTTTGTGTTGCCCTCAAATCCTCTTTTATAACCTGTGCGGATTCATCGGGATAATAAGCAATTCCCCAGCCGTCGGGCTGTTTTTCTCCCCTCTGCCTGAAAGAAGCAAAGGAAAACCTTATATTTACTTTAAGATTAAAACTTAATCCGAGCAATTCACACAT
>JAJRUZ010000090.1 GCA_024277525.1 Caldifarciminota bacterium
TATTAAATTGTCGCATAAATGCGACCGCTACGAGAGATGTATTTTTATATTTATTGCAACGCAACAAATATACGGGCTATATCACGGATTTCCTACTAAATATGCATAAAATCCGAATTTTACTCCAAATTTCATGGGTAATATCAGCCAAAAAGGGGGGACGGAGGAATTCCGAGCTTACCTATAACTACCATCCCCTTTTTAATACATTCCTACGCTTCTTTCAAATGTTTTTCAAGTATTTTTAATCCCGCAATTTCAGAGTTTTTTCATATTTAAATTCATATTTTCTTTTTTAAATTTTCAATCAATCAGAACCTATTGAAAATAAAGAAAAGTTTAAATTAAAATCATTTCTATGATTTATTTATTTATATTTTTGCAATTGATGCCGAATATAAAAGGAGCAGTCCCCATTTCTAAAATGATATTCGGCGGACACATGGTCTTCGCTGATAACTTAGGATTTATGGGAAATGTTCGTGTCAGAGCCTCCCCTAAGACTGATTTCGGATTCAACGGAACAATATACTTTACCGAAAAAAATCCATTTATTGCATTACAAGGTGATATTTCATTTGTAACACATAAAAAAACAAAAGATGTTCCCTTCAATTTTGCCATCTCTCCTTATTTCACAACAGGCTTCGGAGATATAACCTATTTTTCATTCGGGGGAAACGGATTTTTCGACTTTCCCTTAACCTTTGAAGAAGGACCAAATTTTCTCTTTTATTTCGGATTAGGAGTGGGCGCAGAGGTATTAAGTTATACATATAAGGTCTATGTCCCTTACCCCCCCTATACCGAGACCCGCACAAAAACAGAATCCTCCTTAGAAGGACACATGAGTCTCGGTGCTTTTGTTCATCTCACAAGGGTTCTGTCCCTTGTATTTGAATTTCATTTCACGGATGACCCGATGGGAGGAGGATATTTTTCAGGTGGAATTATTTTCAGACAATAATGAAAAAAAGAATACTTTCGGGTCTGAGACCAACCGGTAAAGTTCATATAGGAAACTATTTCGGAGCACTTTCAAATTGGGTGAAATTCCAAAAAGAGTATGAGTGTTTTTTTGAAGTTGCTGATTGGCATGTCCTTACAACCGATATAGAACATACCGATATAATGCAACAACAAATAATTGAAACAGTAAAGGACTGGCTTGCAGTCGGTATTGACCCTGAAAAAGCAGTTGTATTTGTTCAATCAGGTGTAAAAGAACATGCAGAATTTCATCTTTTATTATCGATGCTTGTGAGTGTGCCCAGATTACAAAGAAATCCTACTTTAAAGGAACAAATAAGAGACCTTGGTAAAGAAGAAGAAAAAATTTCCTACGGACACTTGGGTTATCCTGTATTACAAACCGCAGATATTTTACTTTACAAACCCGAAAAAGTACCCGTTGGAGAAGACCAGCTCCCGCATTTGGAACTTTCCAGAGAACTCGCAAGAAGATTTAATACCCTTTTCGGAGAAACTTTTCCTGTGCCCGAACCCATTCTATCTTATGCTCCGAGAGTGCCCGGAATTGATGGAAGAAAAATGTCAAAATCATTAAATAATGCAATTTTTTTATCCGATACAGAACAAGAGGTGGAAAGTAAAATAAGAAAAGCATTCACAGATCCCAAAAAAATAAGACTCGGAGATCCGGGACATCCGGATGGATGTGTCGTTTTTGCTTATCATAATCTCGTTAACAAAGAAGAGGTTCCAGATATAAGAAAAAATTGTGAATCAGGGAAACTCGGTTGTGTCGAGTGTAAAAAAAATTGTGCCTTTGAAATGAATGAATTTTTAAATCCTATAAGGGAGAGAAGAAAAAATTTAAGCGATGATTTCATAAGAGAAATTTTGAAACAAGGCACAGAAAAGGCTAAGGAATTTGCAAGCAATACAATGAGAGAAGTAAGAGAAAAAATGAACCTCTGGAGATAAAATTGTTCACAGGAATAATTGAAAAAAAGGGTATTTTAAAAAACATAAGAAAAAAATCAAAAGGAAAAGAAATTATAGTGGAGCTAAAAAATTCGGATTTAAAAGAAGGAGACAGTGTGAATATTGATGGAGTGTGCTTAACAGTTGAGCAAAAAAATAAAAATTTTTACAAATTTTATATCTCTGAAAAGACATTAAAAAATACTAAATTCGGAAAGGATTTAAAAATCGGGCAGGTTTTAAATGTTGAGGAACCTCTAACATTGGAGAAATATGTCGGTGGGCATTTGATTCAAGGACATATTGATTTTTTTTCAAAAATAAAAAGCATTAAAAAAAGAGGAAAGGAATATGAATTTGAGATAGAATTAAAAAAAGAGTTTAAACCTTTCATATTTAAAAATGCATCAATTGCAATTGACGGTATTTCCCTTACCGTTCAAGAAATAAAAAGTAGAAGTTTTATAATTATGATAATTCCTTACACTTTTGAAAAAACAAACTTAAAGTACAAAAAGGTTGGAGATTATGTAAATGTGGAGTGCGATTTTATAATTAAAGGGGTAATAAATTTTTTCAAATTAAAATTTGATTAACGAAATTTGATATAAATTATGTTTCGCGACCGGGAATCGCTCCTACAGTTGTGAGATTCAGGGATTGGGTTTATCGGGTTTACAATTTTCGTAGCGGTCGCATTTATACGACTTAAATTAAAAAATTTCTCGTCTTATATTGAAATTTTTTTTAATTAAAGATATAATAAAAATCATTTTTGTTTTTAAATTAAAAAATTGGAAAAAAAGGAGGTGAAAATGCTTGAAAATAAAACCGCAATAATCACGGGCGCAGGTTCCGGTATCGGAAGAAGTGCAACAAAACTTTTTTCAAAATACGGTGCAAAAGTTATAGGCATTGATATAGCAGAAGAAAATCTGAAGGAGACTTTTTCCGAGGTTGAAAAAGGGTGGTATTTCAAATGTGATATTTCAAAAAGAGAAGAAATAGACAAATTTGTAAATGAAATAAAAAACAGGAATGAAAAAGTTGATATTCTTGTTAATAATGCAGGCATAACCAGGGACACCCTTATCCTGAGGATGAAAGATGAAGATTTTGATATTGTGTATAAGATTAATTTAAGAGGCGCATTTATTCTTACGAGGGAAATTGTAAAGTTAATGATTAAGCAAAAAGAGGGAGTAATCATAAATATTGCTTCAATAGCAGGATTAGTCGGAAATCCGGGACAGGTTAATTATGCCTCAACAAAGGGAGCAATTGTTGCTTTTACAAAATCGCTTGCCAAAGAACTCGGCTCAAGAAATATAAGATGTGTTGCAATTGCTCCGGGATTTATTCAGACAAGATTAACTGATAAATTGCCCGAAGAAGTTAAAAATAGGTATTTTGAGAATATTCCTCTAAAAAGATTCGGAAAGCCGGAGGAGGTAGCTGAGCTGATTGCCTTTTTGGCTTCTGACAAAGCATCGTATATCACAGGAACAACCGTTGTAATTGACGGTGGATTGAGCGGTATTTAAAGTGTTATTTCTATTTTTACTTTTTTCTCAATACATTCTAATACCCATGGATGATGTTCAGACAGATCATTTAAAGGCATACGGAGTTGTTTACAGGTCATTACAAAAAGGAATTAATTTTGATTGGCTTTTGAATTACAGAGGGGGTTCTTTTATGTCAGAATATTCAAAAGAGGTGGAAGAGGAATGTCAAAAGAATGGAGTTTATTATGAAATAATTTCAAGCACAAAAGCATCAAATATTTATCAAATTATAGATGAAAATAACATGAATGCACTGCGACTTGAGGTTGCTCCCAAACTTGCTGTTTATGTTCCACCTTATGCAGAGCCATGGGACGATGCGGTTGAACTTGCTCTTAATTATGCCGGAATTCCCTACGATAGAATATGGGATAATGATATTCTGGAAGGAAAATTAAGCAGATATGATTGGGTTCATCTTCATCATGAAGATTTTGCAGGAATGTACGGAAAATTTGAAGTTCCTTACGGTTATACAAAATGGTATAAAAGGATGAAAGAAATGGATAATGCAACCGCAAAAAAATACGGTTTTCCTAACGGCCCCGTAATGAAGCAGAGAGTTGCAATTATTATAAGAGAGTATGTAAAGAATGGTGGTTTTCTTTTTGCAATGTGTTCTGCACCCATAACACTTGATATTGCTCTTGCTTCAATAGGACTTGATATTTGGGACAGACCTTATGACGGTGATCCTTATGACCCTACCGCAAATGATAAATTGAATTTTGAAAATACCCTTGCATTTAAGAATTTTAAAGTTTTTATGAGTTATCTAAATGATGAAGAAAGTGATATTGATGTTACAAGGGAAGCGGATATGAGGGGACCGCAAGCCTGTTTTAAGTTATTTGAATTTTCTGCAAAATATGACCCTATCCCATCCCTTTTGACTCAGAATCATGAAAATTGTGTCAAGGAATTTCTGGGAAGAGATACAGGGTTCAGAAAAAATAAATTAAAACCCTATGTTATTGTCCTCGGAGAAGTTGAAGGAACTGATGAAGCAAAATATATTTATGCAAACTTCGGAAAGGGGTTTTTTACCTTTTACGGAGGACATGACCCTGAGGATTTCAAGCATTTCGTAGGAGACCCTCCTACGGATTTATCAAAACATAAGCATTCACCCGGTTATAGGCTAATTCTGAACAATGTCCTTTTCCCTGCGGCACAGCCTCAAAAACTCAAAACCTGATTTGCAAGGAGTCTTTTGCTCCGAAGAGTGGAGGGAATGCTTTGATGTTTTTAAAAATAAAAAATGGGTATGGATAGGAGATGAAAAAAAAGGCTTTTGGGCAATTGAGAGTAAAAAATTATTTTTTAAAATTTATGAGGCAGGATGGAGGGGAACATATCTATGCGGAAATAATATTGAGGGAAGAGAAGCGGATGAGTTTCTTGAATGTTTCCCTTCCTTTACACTCAAAATTGTTATAAATGATTATTACGGATTACTGAAAGAGGGTAAGAAATTTATAAAAAAATTTGAGAAGACCTATATATTGAGGAAAAAGGATGAGGAAGAACTTTTAAGGAGATACAGAAAGTCCCTGCGGGAGGATATAAATCGGGCAAAGAGAAGAGGGCTTATTTTCAGGGAACTTGGGGGAAATTATATCCTTAAATTTTATGAACTTTACGAATATACGGTCCGGAAAAGGTATAAGGGAAAACTCATAAGTTATTCTTTTATTGAAAAACTTTATAAAGAACTTAAACCCTCCGGTTTGCTTGATATTTACGGTGTTTTTGAGGGAGAGAATTTATTATCCACTGTTCTTGTTATTCGTGTAGATAAGGATACATCGCTTGCCTTTCTTCAGGGAACAGGACCCGAAGGTTATAAACTGGATGCTTCCCCCTTTCTTTTCCACAATGTTATTCTGAAAGAATTTTCAAAAGGTTATAAAATCTTTTCCTTCGGTTCCCTTCCCTTTAACAGTAAATCCCTTATTTTTTTCAAAAAAAACTTCGGAGCAGAGGAATACGAATACCCCGTCTATATATGGAGAAATCCCTGGTATGCAGAGGAGTAAAAAATTTGCTTATTTCCTTAACTTTTTCCGACATTTCTCACATAATTTATAATCCTTATAATCCGTATCATATAAAGAATTTGAAAAATGCATAACACATTTTGGATCAGAACAGTGAGATAACCCTTTTAAATGACCTATCTCATGAATTATCTCCTTCACGGTTCTTAATAAAAGAAGATTATAATTTTCTTTTTTTCTATAAAAAGATTCTTTTAGCCTCGCAATTGAGACTATTCCTTTTTTCCCGTATAGACTTTCCGCTAAACCGAAGACAAAATTTAAACCTTCAACATATAAATCCTTCTCGGTTATGTAAATAGCAACTCCTTCCTTATAAGGCAATTTTTCTATTACGCATTCCGCATTGTATTGATTCCTCAGTTTATTAAAACATCCCTCCGGAAAATTGACCGAACTTTCTACCCTCACTTTCTCCTCGTAAACTTCCTCAACATAAAATTTCACATCCTTGATTAAATTTATGTCAATGCCGGTTAGAGGAATCAGATAAATCATAAATTATCTCCCTTTTGTTTTCATCAATTATTTTTATTTTAATATTTCTTATGTTCGGAAATTCAATATTAACAATTTTTTCAGGCCATTCAACAAGAAAAATTGCATTTTCATCAATGATTTCATCCAGATTTAATTTACTTTGTAAGTCCTTAATTTCAACCCTGAATAAATCAAGATGATAGATTTTCCCGTCGGGTATAGGATATTCGTATATATACAAAAAAGAAGGACTTCTTATTATCTCATACCCGAAGTGGGACAAAATTCCCCTTATAAGGGTCGTTTTTCCGCTTCCCAAAGGACCTTCAATAAATAAGGTAGATGGAATTTTCAGTTTTTCTGCCAATTTTTTCCCTAAGTTAAATGTCTCTTCTGCCGAATTTGTTATTATTCTCATATCTCTCTTGCTTTAAAGTAAATTCCGTATATTGTCAAATAAGGATTATAAATAGAATTCTTGATATACCTTTTGAAAATCTTTCCATCCCCCCCGGTTATTATAGTAAATAAAGGATAAGACAAATATTTTCTCTTTATCTCCATCAGTGCTTCCCTGATTCCCAAAACGGTAATCCCTATTATGCCTGCACGCAAACATTCCTCCGTGCTTTTTCCGATTAATTTAAAAGATAACTTCAAGTTCTTAACATTTATTAAAGATAAATTTTTATTTATTGAATCAAGTTGTATACTGTATGAGGGAATTATTATACCACCTAAAAATTTACCATCCGCTCTTACAACATCTATTGTTATTGCGGTTCCGAAATCAATTACTATTGAATTATTTTTATATATTTTTAATGCAGAATATACATTAACAATTCTGTCTATCCCGAGTTTTTCTTTTTCCTTATAAGGATTTTTTATTTCTTTAAAATCATTATGATTTAAAAATCTTACATTAAATTTTTTCCTTATTTCTTTTTTTACCGAAGGAACAACCGAGATTCCGCATATCCTGTTTATTTTTTCTTTTTTTACTATTTTCTCCAAAAATCTGATTGATTTTTCTTTGTCAACAATGTAAAATTCGGGAATACCCGTGCCTTTTTTAAATACTCCTGCTTTTAAATTTTTATTACCAATATCAATACAAAGTATGTTATCCATTTTTTATTCTAAGGTTAAAAATTTCAAAAAGGGGAAAACACCTCAATTTATCTTTTAAATCTATTTCAATTATAAAATTTTCTTTTATCTCATTTAAAATTCCTTTATACATTTTGTCCTCAAACTGAAATTCAACCTCTTTTTTTAAAGGAATATTTTTTTTGTAAATATTATAAAGGAATTTTTTTTCTTTTTTTGAGTAATTGATGATTTTTCCAATTAAATTCGTCTTTAACTTTTCAATTTCAAATGTTTCCCCTGTTAAAAGAGAAAGAGATGATGCTTCTTTCAAATATTCGGGAAACTTTTTTGTATTCACATTTATACCTATTCCGCATATAAATTTATCCTCGGTTCTTTCTATTAAAATTCCGCACACTTTTTTGTCTTTAACAATTATGTCATTCGGAATCCTTATATAAGGTTTTAAATCAAAATTTCTTAAAACTTCGTTTATTAACATGAAAGAAGATACACAGGGTATAAGGAAAATATGTTTTTCATCTTTAATATCAGGAATATGAAAAGAAAGATAAATACCGCCCTTCGGTGAATAGAATTTATTTTCGCCCCTTCCCTTTCCTTTTGTTTGTTCTTCTGCAAATACAAAAATTTCTTCATTTTTGCATTTTTTAATAATATTTTTTAAATAATCCTGAGTTGATGATATTTTTTCAAGGTTTATTATTTTCATCTATTTTATTTCTCGGATGTGTTCTTTCATAAATTTGCTTTATTTCCCTCAAAGAAAGATTTGTATAAATTTCTGTGGTTGTAAGAGAAGAGTGCCCGAGTAATTCCTGAATACTTTTTAAATCCGCACCATGGTCAAGGAGATGTGTTGCAAATGCATGCCTCAAAAGATGAGGATGAATACCGTATGTGTTGCCCTTTTTTACAAATACTTCCTTAATGATCTTTCTTAACGCAGAATAAGAGATTTTCCTCCCTTTTCTTGTTGTAAATAAATAATCGGTATCTATTTTTAATTTTTCCCTCTCATTGATAAAATCTTTTAATAAATTAAAAGGAATTTCTGGAATGGGAATTATTCTCATTTTTTTTCTTTTACCTGTAATTCTGATTTCTTTGAGTCCAAAAGAGATATCACTTATTTTTACATTCAAAAGTTCACCTGCTCTCAAACCCAAACCATAAAGAAATTCAATTATCAATTTATTTCTTTTATCTTCAAAACTTTCCGGTTTCCAGTTATCAAGAACCCTTTTAAAAATTTCTTCGGGTAATACCTCGGGAAGTTATTTACTCATTTTCGGAGAATGAATAGAAAGCAGAGGATTTTCTTCTATTTTTCCCTCCCTTTGTAAAAATCTGTAAAAACTTCTCAAACAGGAGATTTTTCGTGAAACTGTTTTCTTTTTGTATCCGTATTTAAGCAAATCTGTAAAATATTCCCTTAAATGGACGGTATTTATTTCAAGCGGATTGCAAACACCATACTTTTCTCTTGTATATTCAAAAAAAATTTTAATATCTTCTTTATAAGACTTGATTGTCTTCTCCGAGTAATTCTTTTGATACCTCAGGAAGTTTAAAAACTCTTCAAGAAACTTTATCAACCTTTGGGTTTTGTTATAAGTCTCTTTGGTTCTATAAGCAGGATTATGGAAGGAATATTTGCCAGGGACCTGTGCCTTATTCCTCTTTTTACAAGGAATCCTTCGCCTTCTTTTAAGTTGATTGTTCCGTCTTCGGTATCTATGAAAATTTCTCCTTTAACCACATAAAAAAATTCATCACCTTCCGAATGTGTATGAAAGGGGTATTCTCCTTGTATTTTCGCAACCCTTATTGCAACATCTTCTATATTCGCAATTTCTATTGGAACCCAAAATTCCTCTTTTTCTTCAAAAATTTTTTTTATTGATATTTTGTTTTTCATTTTTCAAATCTTGTTTTTAATTTTTTTATAAAAATGTTCATTTTTAAATCCTTTGTGTCCATCTTTATATTATAAGGTATGGAGTCTTTCCATACAACCGACAATTTAAAATCAGGAAATTTCAGTATTTTAAACTTTCCCCGGGTATTAAAATAAATTTCAATTCCGCCTTCAAGTTCAAAAACTTCAGATTTTCCTTTTTTATATCCTTTTAATACATTTATATCTTTAAGATAGGAAAGAGGAGAAAAGAAAATTTTTGAAAGTAAAAACAATCTGTCTTTTACTTTTCCTGCATCTTTATTTGCTCCGAAGGGTGATAAAAATATTAACTTCACATTTTCACTGTCTGCTTCAAATTTAAATCTTCCTTTAAAATAAAATTCATTATAGATTTCAACATCACCTTTTGTAAGTATATACACAAGTCTTCCCTTTGTATTTTTCTCCAGATAATATACAAATTTTTCTTTCGGATTTTGTATTTTATAGACTTTTGTACACGAGAATAAGAAAAACAAAAAATATAACTTTTTCACAAAAAAATTATATCTTTTTCATGTTTTAAAAATCCATTTCAGTGTTATATCAGGAAAACCTAAGTGATTTTGAAAAAACAGGATATTTGAAGTATATAATCTAATCATAAACCAAGGAGGTAAAAAATGAAAATCGGATTTATAGGTCTTGGTATGATGGGAATAAGGATGGTTAAAAATTTGATAAAGGAATTCGGAGAAGTAAATGTGTGGAACAGAACAAAGCAAAAGGCAAAGGAAATTTTGAAAATGAAAGGGAAATGGAGGAAGTCTCCTTGTGAAATTGCAAAGAATTCTGACATTGTATTTCTTATACTCAAAGATAAAGAAGCAGTTAATGAAGTTATTTTCGGAGAAAACGGACTATGGCACGGGCTTTCGGAAGGTAAAATAGTTATAGATATGACGACAAATCTTCCGGAATATTCAATTTATCTTTATAACAAGTTAAAAGAAAAAGGAGTTTATTTTTTAGATGCTCCTGTGCTCGGAACACTTCCGCATGCGGAGAAAAGGGAACTGATAATAATTGTAGGAGGAGACAGGAATATTTTTGAAAAAATTAAGCGGTATTTTTATGCAATGGGAAGAAGAGTTGAGTATATCGGGGAATCAGGAAGTGCTTCTTATTTAAAATTATTTATAAATGTTTTGGGGGCGGTAAGCATTTTGGCATTATCAGAAGGGCTTATATACCTTGAAAGAGCAGGTATTGACGGGGATTTTGCCCTTTCAATATTGGAGGAACTTGCATTCGGAAGTAAGGCAATGGTTGTTAAGGGAAGAAGTATTTTAAAGAATGATTTTGAGCCGTTTTTTAAACTTGAACTCATGGAGAAGGATATAAGGTATTATGTAGAGTCAGTGAAAAGACTCGGTGTCACCGGTTTTATACCATCTTTAACTTCCGAAATATACAGATTGGCAAAAAATAAGGGATTCGGAAACCTTGATTTTTGTGCTGTTTATAAGATTATTGAAGAATTGAACAGCCGCTTTCTCTTATTGTCGGAGAAATAATAAACCATAAGTTATACTGGGATGCCCCTATCATCAAGGAGCAGGAAATATAAAGAAATAAAAGATAAAATCCTTATTAATAAGAAGAATTCGGATATGTGGTAAGGAATCATGATCCATAAAAAATACTATTAAAGCTTCCTTAAAAAAGAAATAGATAGAATGAACCTAAAAAACCATCATCGTTGCCTGTAGCAAACTCCTTAGAATATTTTCACTGTGCAATATTATTTTTTAACATAATTGACCCATTAACTTCTTTTTATTTCATCCTTTCAGCTTCGGGATGCCTTAGTTCTTGCTGTAATTCCTAAAATAGAGACTCTTAAAAGGCTTCTATCTTTGTTTCTGCTCAAGAGAAAAAAATTAAGAATAGAAAAAGAAAATTCTTTTTAATAATTAATAATGATTTAAGAGTTGACAAAAAACATAAATTCATGGTATTATACTAATGGAAAAATGGAAATAAGGTTCAAGCCCTTTTTTAAAAAGGAGGTATTTTTGATATGAAGACAAAAAGGGTAGTGGTAGTGTTAGGTTTAATAGTGTTGATTAATTGTGGAGATAAATTTAAGAATGTGCTTTTACCGAAGGTGGTTTCTACTTCGGATTCGGCGTGGGATACGCGTGCTCCGATGCCGACGGCAAGGTTCGGATTATATGCTGGAGTTGTGAGGGAGAAGATTTATGCAATCGGTGGTGTCACTCTTCAGGAATTTTTGAATGTGAATGAGGA
>JAJRUZ010000091.1 GCA_024277525.1 Caldifarciminota bacterium
ATCTCCTCCTCCGTTAACCTGCCCAAATACAAAAGCTCCTTATGCTTAACCTTCCCATCCTTGTCCCTATAACCCTGAACAATGCTTACATATTTATATGTCTTACCGTTTTTCTTCCTTTTATTTATTTTAACAAACATAGTTATATATTATACAACAAAAATTTTAATTTTTCAAGTTTTTTTGGAAAAGATGTCTAAAAGTCTCTACAACAAATTTTTTAAAAATTTTAAGATAAAATGTCCGAAATATAAGTAAAATCAAGATTTTTTATTTCAAAATCCTTAAAAAACTGTCAAATATGGGTTTAAGAAAAAGACTGAAAAAAATGGGAAAGATTGAATTGGAAAGAGAACTTGTAAAAGAACTTCTTAAGGACCCCAGTAATGAAAAGATTAGGAATTTTATTGAAAAGAACCATCTTCAGGAAATATCAAGAGATATCATCGGGTACCTCAGGTAATTTTTATTTAAATTTTATAAAATTTTCCAGCTTATAACCAATTTTTTACGCATAACAGATAGCCAGCATAAAATAAAAACCAAAATGTATTCCCAGTACTGCCCCTAAGTTTTTTGTTTTCCATAAAATAAAACCGAATAAAAAACCAGCAAAAGATGCAAGAAAGACCCCGGCTAAAGTGGGGGATATAAAGAAATGAGCCACACTAAACGAAAACCATGCAGTTGAAAAAGATATTTTAATATTTAATTTTTGTCCAATTACTTTTTGAATCAATCCGAATGTTGAGAATTGCTGAGCAAGGACATCCATTAACCCGGTAATTACAGCAAGTAATTTTAAAATATAATTTTTAAAACCACCAAGAAAACACCCTTTGAGCATTATCCATAGAATAATAATAAAGGAAAATCCTATGAAAAAATATTTCCAGAAATGCTCCTCCATCAAGCCCAATATTTTTTAAAGAAAATTTTCTTAATTGTCTCCATATCAGGATTATGAGGATTATAGTCATTGCTCTGAAAAGTCTTATTAACCATCTTTCAGGTGTTCCAGGAGCCACATTTGAGAAAAGAAAACGAGGTGAAAAAAAACCTGATTCCCCACCAGGTAATCAGGTGGAGCAATACTCCCTCATATAAAAAAACTTTTTCTTGATCATTTACGTGTTATAGGTTGCCTTGATATAAATATAATAGGACAAGAGTAATTATTATTAATACTATCCCTGTTAATATTAATAATCTCTTTATTTTTATTTTTCTTACTTTGTCATCTATTTGAAAATTAATTTTACCGGGAATTTGTAATTTTAATTCTCTTTTTAACCACTTATAGATTGTGGATACGCCGAAATCTCCTCTGAATACCTCTTTTCTAGAACCGTCTTTAAATAAAAGATATATTACTTGCACTTCCTGTGTCCTTGAGGCAAATCCTATAGTTATAAAATCTAACACTATTTTTTCTAAGTCCTCCAATTTCCATTCTCTTTTAGTTGTTCCTAAAATATAATCTCTATCTGCACCTAAAACATTGCTATCTGCAGGAGCCCAGGAAAATTTTTTCTTTTTTTCTTCTTTAATATTCTTTTTTAATAAAGCATTTGTCACACGCTCACCTATAGACAGGGTTCTCTTCCAAATAATTTTTCTATTATAAAAATTAAAGACCAAAGTGGTAGATGACGCAAGCTTTAAATAATAATAGAAAAAAATACCTGCTATAAATGCAAATGACCAGAGTATTCTTGAGGATAATATTGATAGTATAAGAAAAAGCACAAGAAAAAAACATCCCATAAATAAAGAAAAACTATTGCGATATATAATAATGAGTTTCCCTTTTTTCTTTATTTTTCGAATCATGTCAACTTCATTCCTTTTCCTTCACAGGTTGTCTTAAAATTGTCTTCAGTTTTTCTTCGGGCAGTTTTCTCGGGTATGCTATAATGTTTTGGTGGATAAAAGAAGTTGCCGAAGGCAATTTGGGGAAATCTTTGATTTCCCTTTTATCCGCTGTTAAATGAAGTTTGGCTATGAATATAATCTTTCCCATAGTCTACTCTAATAGATTTCTTAATTCTTGTGTAATTTTCCTTTTGCTTTCTTCCACAGTACATCCTCCACCTTCTAACTTTTTGATGATGCTCCCATTTTTAAACATAATTACTGTAGGAAGCCATTTAATATTAAGTTCCTTACATAAGGAATCTTTGTCAAAAGACTCTGTTGCTTGGTTATACGAACCATCAGGAACTGTATATCTCCAGAACTTGACTTTGCCTTTATACTGCTCTTCTTTCATTATCTCTCTAATCGCCAGAATTACGGGAACAGGTTTTTTAAGAGACCAAGGAACTGACCTTCTATTCCAGAGTTCATCACTACAAAAAATTACAATGACAGGTATTGGTGATTCTAATACTTCATATTGGAATGTTTCATCGGTTACTTTATCTACAGCCATGTCTTCCTTGGACTGATTAAAAACCAAATATAGACCACAAATCACTATAACAACCAACATTATTTTAATCCATGTTGAGGTTTTCATCTCGCTCCTATTTACATCATTTCAATAATTTGGCACCACAATTAGGACAGTACTTACCGTTGCGTAATTTTATCCAGAAGTTCGGCTGTATGCCAGGATATAGCTTGCCCTTACATTTAGGACACACAAGGATAAACGCCGGATAAATGAAATTTATAAGACCAACCACAACCGCGGAAATAATAAAGATGATATAAAACGATGATGGAATGATTTTAAGCCATATACCAGCGAGAAGCAAAACAGGAACGATGGTTAAATACCGCAGTCTCACATATTGCTTATAAAGAGGGTGAAATTTATCACTATAATCATTTTGATTCAAAGTATATTTGTCCATTTTTTAATCCTTTTTTACAAGATAAATTTCACCTATAATGTTTCTGTTAAGTGGCACCCATAGGAGTAATTCCACTTCAAGAATTCTATCTTTCATCCCTTTTCCCTCACAGGTTGTCTTAAAATTGTCTTTAGTTTTTCATCTGGAACTTTTCTTGGATAGGCCATAACCAGATATATTTCATGGTGCAGTCCGTTTTTGATAAGATTTTTCTCTTCCATTAGTTTTTCCATTTTTGCTATTGATTCTGGTTCTGTAGAATATGGACCAATATGTAGTATTTGAACACACTTGCCTTCCTTCATCTTTTCAAATCTAACCTCATTCACAAGTTCTATCTTTTTCTTTTTTATAACCTCCTTCCTTGCCTTTTCAACGATTTCTGGAGTTACAAAATCAGGTTGACGGATTAAAAGTTTCCATCCCCATTCTTCACGAGGGACCTCATACCATGGTTTATCAGAATCTACCCACCATAAGCCTTCAAGCTTGGCAACAGTAAAATCCTTTCCTTCTTTTTTCATAAGCATTTTTATTCCATAGGCGAGAGAATATAAAGCGGAAACTCTGGCTTGAAACTCATCACTACCGGGAGCACCCTTTCCTTCTATACTCAAGAATTTCCCCTCTTCAATCTCCACGATTCCAGGTGTGGTCTTTGCTGTGTAGTATGATTTGTATTCTTTTGCTAAGTCAATTTTTGTTTTTGGCATATTTCACTCCTTTTTCAATCAATTTTTATAACCTTCTTTGTTAAAATATCACCTGCTTTCAATTCTATAAAGTATAAACCGGGAGGCAAATTTTTGTAACCTTTCCATAAAATTTTATAATTTCCTGAATTTAAAGTTTTACTCAATATTTCAGAAATCCTCCGCCCCGAGATGTTGTAAATTAAAATTTCTACATCGGTTTTAAATGGAATCCCATACAGGATTAAAAGCCCTTGTTTCTTAGGGAATAAATTCAAATAAAGTCCCGGTGTCGAAATCTCTCTAACTTCCTCCCTAACATTTGTCTCCGAAAATTCCGTAACTATTATACTGTAATACTTTATTTCTGGTATGCTAAGATTTACTTTTAAGCTACTGTAATTGTAAGAAGGAAATATCGTATCGGTTGTATCGGGTGAAATTATATATAAATTTATAACAGAATCCTTAACAGGGATTTCAACAGGAATGTTGTATTGATAGATTATTCTGTGAGCAAGCGAATCCCAGTTGTGATTTATTATATGTAAATAGGATTTTAAACCATCCTTTGAATCTGTATATGAGATTGAGACCTTTGACTCATTCACGGGTAAAGGCTTCCTTATAATTCCTATGTATTCCTCAACTCCGTTAAACGGAATTATTCCGTTCACTTTGACCGAATCAACATCCGGGTTTAAATCAAATTCCCTGTAAATCTCTCTGTTATTGTTAAAGAAATCTGCAAGGTTTTTTATGATATCAATTAATCTTCTTCCGTCTGAGAGTGTATCAAAGAAGGCAACCTCACCACCGCACACAACCGGAAAAGCAAATCTTACACCAACCGAATACATCTCAGGAACAAATATTTTTAAGTATTCAGCCCTTTCATCAGCAGGTTCGTCTATTCCGCCTATATGCATGAAAGGATTGCCTGAATGTCCGAAGTCAAGAAAGGCAACAACCGGAAGGATTGTATCCAAGTAATTGAAGACAAACCTCTTTGAGTAAATCCATGAATTTATATATGTTATGTTGCCTCTAAGATGTGTTTTTAAAGAATCCGTGGGTGAAGGTGCGGGATAGGTCGGAAGATTTTTGCCGTTTGCAGCAATCGGACAGATAAGATAATCTGCTTTTTCCGTTAAAGGAGAAAAAGAACCGTTATATGTTACAAATACCTGCCTTCCGATTGAATTTGCAAACTCCTTTACTTTCAAAGTTATATAATCCCAGAAATATTTAGTCCTTTTATAATCAAAGCTCCTTTTCCTTATTTTTATGAGTGAATCTATCATGAGTGAATCATCTGCATAAAAGAGAAATACATGCTTCAGATATTTTCCCGGCAAATGTTCAAGGAAAAAGGGATTGTATGGGTTAAGTAAGTTCGTTGTGTCAACAGGTCCTCCGAAAGGGTTTCCCGTCCATTCATGATATTCTAAATATTTTTGATAATCAAAAAGCCTCATTGTTCCATCAGGACACTGCAATGTATCCGATAAATCAACAAGTTTTTCTGTCTGCCATCTTATATCATCATAACTCCATCCCAATGAATCTATATATTTTTTCAACAGATACTGTCTGAAACCGTATCCGAAAACCTGCATCTCGTTGAGATAAATCTGCGAATCATTTGATTTTAACCTGACTTTATAACATAAGGCGGGTTTAACAAGAAACGAAAGGATTGTATCTGTATTATTTAAAACATTTATGGGTGGATTAAAATCATGCCACAGAGAATCCTCCCCGAGATATTTTATATTAAAGTTCTGGATGATATTCTGTGAATTTAAATAAAGATAAATCTGCGCTACTCTTCTCAATCTTTTAAAATCAATCTCAATATAATGAGAATCGGAAACTTGTGAATACCAGTAAGTATTGAAATCATCATCAAAGGCGAGATAGGAAAGGGTTTCATTTGAACTTGAAAAACTTTGAGGATATTCCCATCTTATTGAGTCAAAATCATTGTAATAAATTACAGAGATTCTTGTTGCAAGGTTTGCTGTTCCCATTGTGTAATCGTCATAACCTTCATTCGGATTTTCCTTACCCGTAACTCCCGAAAAAGAGATATCGTAGGCGCAGGAGATTTCATCAAATTCAAGTGAATTAACATTATTTTTAATTTGCTGGATTGCCCAGAACAGGCAGTAATCCATGTAATTGTCATTATTATTTACGGTTCTTACGACCGGTGCATCACCGATATTCGGGACAAATCTTATTGAGTCATCGGCATTTCTTGTAGCAAAATCATAATAAAGAGGGTCAGGAACAGCATAGGGTGGTTGATGGTCAGGGTCATAAGGGTTATCATAAGGAAAACCCATATCCTTTCTTAAATTTGCAACCTGGACACCGCCTTCAAACAGAGCGCCTCCCGAGTTTACATAGGGTGGAATATAGGAAATCAGCGGGAAAAAATTAAAGGAAACTGTTTCATATTTGAACCACGCCCTTTTTATATAACCCGGATTTATGACCAGGGCGGAATCAGCCCTTTCGTAATTAATAATTCCGCCGTTAAAGGACCATACGATTATGTTTTTCAAAGTATCAGAAATTTGGAAAAACAGATATAAAATTATCACATTCATATATAATTAGACGCTTTTTTCTTTGTTTCAGTTTTATAATTATTTGAGAGGCTCAATTTTATCAAGTTTCTGGAAATTTCTTGCCTGGTTCCATATCTTTTTTAATTCTTCTTGGTGTATTGAAGCCCATTCTATCACCAATCCCAGTGCTCTTGCGGGGAAATTCCCTGCTAAAACACTCAATTTTTTTATTTCTATCAGTACCTCGTATTCACCGTAAATTGCATGAAAATGAGGAGGGTTATGGTCATTGTAATAAATATAGATGCTTATCCCATAAAATCTGCTGATTTCAGGCACTTATTTCTTAACTATTTCTTTACCTTTTATTACATCAAGTGGATTAACTTTAAGTATTTCAGCATACAGAACATCAGAACAAATATCAATTTCATTTCCCCAGCTCAGAGTCCCTGTTTGTGGGTTAATTTTAACTGACTTAAAAAATTTTTTATTTTCCCATTTTTTAAAAATTCCTTTTCCTACAAATTTTGACAAATCCACAATACCTTCAATACCATCGGAAAATTTTATCCATAGTTTATAACCTTCAAGAACTTCAACTTTTTTAATTTTTTTCATGATTAAATTATAATGCCTATTAAAGGAATATTCAAATTTTCTTCAGTTCAAAAAACTCCTTGCCCTTTTTGTATAAAGGGAAAGGGGATAGATTACAAGAAGAATTTTCAAAATATCACCCGGAATAAAGGGAAAAACAGATTGAAATAACAAATTTTTAAAAGATATTTCAAATTTATAAAAAAGTGCAAGCCCGAGTGAACCCGAAAAGTAAATAATAAAAAGTGACAGAAGAAGGGATAAAATATTCCTTTTCGGTGTTGAATTCTCTGAGATGAGTTTTCCTGCTATAAATGAGGCTATGGGAAAGGCAACAAGATAACCGCCCGTAGGTCCCAAAATAATATTTAAACCCTCCCTTCCCATTGCAAAAATCGGAAGACCCGTTATTCCCAGAAGAACATAGATGAACTGACTGAGAGAACCCAAGGAAGCACCTAAATAAATACCGGAAAGAAAGACAAAAAGTGTTTGAAGGGTTATGGGAACGGGTGTGAAGGGCAGGGGAATGTAGACATAGGCACCGAAAGCGGTTAGAATAACAAATACCGAAACCCCTATTATTTTCACGAATATCTTGGGAATTAAAATTTCCCTTTCTTTTAATAAAGCCTCAATCATTTTGTTTCCTCCCTTTTAAAAATTTATTTCAAACAAAGCCTGAAACCATCTCGGTGGATAAGGGACTCCGGGAAAATCTTCGTAATGACTATTCAAAATATTAAACATGCGAATTCCGAGTTTTAAATCAGGTTTTTTCAATATTCTGTAAGTAATTTTTCCGTTCATTATAAAAGATGGTTCTTCGTTAAATCTTTTCCTGTAAAATCCTGAAAGGATAATATTAAAGATATCGGTTCTAAACATTAAATGACCGCTTAATTTATATTTCAAAATTCTGAGAGCATATTTTGTTTCAATATCCTTGGGTGATGAATAAAACCATTCCCTCATGTATCCGAATTTTATTTTTAAATTTTTGAAAATCATATAAAATAGAATCTCGGAACCGTAAACTTCCCTTGAACTTATGTTTTGTGCTTTCCAGAACCAGATTGTATCCTGATATGTTTTAATCCATGAAATTAAATTAAAATCTTTTCTGTAAAATCCTTTTAATGAAATTGTTAAAAGATAAAATCTTTTTTTAAATCCTAATTCAAGTTCCCTTGAATTTTCGGGATTTAAAAGGGAGTCTCCCCTGTTTGAAGGTGCAAAATAATAGAGTTCTGTAAATGAGGGTAATCTGTAAGATTCACGATATGATATAGAAAATCCGGTATTCTGATTTAAAGAATAGAAAATTGAGAAATAAGGGAGAAAGACGAATTTATCTATATTATAACTTTCTATCTTAATAGCCGGGCTAATTAAAAGATTTTTAAAATTTCTGCTATAGGAAGTATAAAAAGATAATCTTTCCCTTTTTCTGTTTCCCAATCTTGTGCTGAATATTCTATCATAAACATATTCCGAGCCGAATTTTATGTTTTTTAAGATTCCCGAATATCTTATTCCGTAAGTTTCTTTATTATGTCTGTTGGCATAAATTTCGGGTTTTTCCCTTATTAAAACAAAGGAATCCCTGTGAAATTTTGTCCATAAGGATATGTTGTTTATGAGTGAACCTATGATATAAAGAAAATTCAGGGCTGTTAAAGAGGAATTTGTTGTTTCCCATGAAGGGAAATCCGCATAAAAATTTTCTGCCCCGTATTTTTTATTTCCGTAACCTGAAAGCAGTGTCAAAAATCCCTTTTCAAATTTAAATTCTGATTTTAATAAAAAATTATTTTTAACAAAATCCCTGTTTTTCATAAATCCGTCGGAATAAAAGTTTTCACCAGCAAAATAAATGTTAAACTTTTTAAAATTATATCCTAAGATTCCTTCAATGCTGTTGAAGCCGTATTCACCCTTTGAAATTCTTATTTTATTTTTATTTATTTTCCCCATTGTTTTAAAAAACACGGCTCCTCCCAAAGCATCAGGTCCCCATATTCCCGAGCTTATTCCTTCAAGAATAAAAATCTTTTCAAGTGATATTAAGGGAACAGGGATATCCTGATTTAGGTGAGCAGTTTGAGGGTCATTAATAGGAATACCGTCAATGATTGTGAGGGTTTGTTTAAAGGTTGCTCCTCTTATTGAGAAATCGCCTTGAATTCCGAAAGGATTTCTTATCAAAAGGTCGCAGGAAGGAATTGTAAGCATTGATTCATAAAGTCCGTCAGAAATTTCAAGTATTTCTTTTTCCGAATAATCCTTTTCATAAATCCATGATAAAGGAGCAGTGACAATTATCGGTTCTGCTATGTATGTTTTTAATGTATCATTTGTATTTGAAATTAAAAATAAAAAAAATAATAAACTCATTGTGGTAAAAATTTTTAAAGGGATTTGAACCCGAATTTTAAATTGATTATTATAGGAGCAGAGAATTTATAATATCAAAATGAATAACTACTTTATAACATTTGAAAAGGCAAGGGAACTTTTAAAGGAGAATTTGTTTGTTCTTAATTCTGTTAAAATTCATATTAAAGATGCTGTTTCATATATTTTAGCCGAAGACATTTATTCTCCTATAGACCTTCCGCCTTTTACGAA
>JAJRUZ010000092.1 GCA_024277525.1 Caldifarciminota bacterium
AAGCAGGGGACTCACTCCTGTAGGGGCTTTTTGCCCATATAAAATGTGGTCCCCCTTCCCCAATTCTCTTTCTACTCCATACCAAACCACTCTTAATAAAAACATATATGTTAAATTTAACATAAATTTAACGTAGGAGGGTAAAAAAATGAAAGAACTTGAAAATTTATGTTTGGAACTTTTAAAACAGATGGGTGTCGGATATAATATTTCAAAAATGTATCCACCCGGACATCCTACTTATGAAAGGATAGCAGAGGGAACGGTCGAAATACAGCTTAAATTTCCCCCGAAGTTAAGGACAATCTCTCTTTATTTTTTCGAAAATGTGGTCCTTTTTGAGGATTTAAGAATTGATATCAGCAAGATTCCTGCTATATATTCCCTTGCAAAACATTTCTTACGAACAAAGATTGAAAGCATATCAATTGACAGGGATGCAACAAAGGAAGAATGGAAAGCATTTTATGAAGTTCTTTCTTTGCCTCTAAAAAATTTTCAACAGGTTGATGACCCCACACAGTTCTTAATTCAAAGGGGAGTTGAAAGAATAAGGTTCAATGAAGTGAAATTTTCTTTAAAATCAACCGGACAGGAAAAAGAGGTAAAATTCGATCTTGAAGCAATTTTAAATGAAATAGAAAGGTCGGATAGTCCTGAAAAGATTATCGAAAGTGCACCGGGAGAAACACTCGCAGAAAAGACAAAAAATATTATTATGGGTTCAGAGAAACTTAATCCGGTTGTATTATCAAAAATATTCTCAACCCTTGCAACCAAGGAAAGTTCAACATTTATGCAGGCATTAGCGGATGAAGAAATAAGAACAAAAGTTCGAGAATTAATGGAAAGTATGGATGAAAATGACTTCATACTTTTATTTTCAAGTATTCCACCCGAAAGCAGAAAAGAAATTATTTCCTTACTTCCTGAAGAAAAAAAAGAGAAAATAGTCTCAAAGATTCCTGCTTTTATTTCCGGTGATGAAAAGGGAAGCGATATTGATAAAAAAATTGATGATATTGTTCAGAAATTTGACGAATTAAGGGAGGAAGATAAAGAAAGAGAAATAAGGGAAATCTTCATGCGTATGACAGGGATTAATATTTCGGAAACCGGGGAACCAGAAAAATTGAAAGACATAGTTTTATCTTTAAAAATTGTTGCATCGTATCTGCTCGAAAAATACGGAGAAGAGGGATTTTCGGGTCTTTCTTTAATTGTGTCTCAGGTTCTCAAAATGCTTGCACCGCAGTTAAAAGACAGATTTATATCTCAGGCAGAAAAATATAAAGAAATAGGAGAGGCTATAAGAAAGGTCATAAATGAAATGTCGGATGAGGAATTGGTTTCTCTTATGTCCGGAATTTAAGAAAAAGGAGGGGTTGTTCCTGATACAATTAAAGAGATTCTGGAAAGAAGAAAGTTTCACGAAAAAGGAGAAGTCGGGACCACAAAAGACAGAGAGCTCGAGATATTGGAAAGGGTTACAAGGGAAAAACATCTTGTTATTACAGGAGAAAAGAAATTAAAATTTATGGAAAGGGAACTTGAGGAAGGTATAGGAGCCTCTGAAATAGAAAATGTTTTAAGACCCCTTATTGAGAAATTGGAAAAGGGAGATGAAAATGAGAGAAGTTCTGCTGTTCGTGCCTTATCCGCACTTGCGATATCGTTTATTGACTCAAATAAACCTTCACCATTGCAACAGGTGACAGAAGTTATAAAATCGTATGTAAGAAAAGAGGAACATCCGGCTGTTATTTTTGCATATATAGAGGAACTTGAAAAGATAATAAATTCAGCAAAAGAAAAAGGGCATACCCTTATTGTGGAAGAGATACAAAAAACATTCAGGGACTTACTTGACAGTGATGCAAAGAAAAAATTGGCAATAAGGGCTCTCGGAAAAGTAGGAACGGAATTCGCCTTAAGAATGTTATTGACCGCTCTCTGGGATGAAGAAACAGAAGAAGACGTAAAGGAAGCACTGATCTCCACCGGGAGGGAGGGATTTAATGCTTTAAAAGAGATTTTTCCCGAGGTTGAAAACATGGCTGTAAGAAGAAGGATAGCAAAAATACTTGCTGCTTTCCCTTCAGAGTTAAGAAGAGAATTTTATGACAATCTGGAAGAGAAAAACTGGAAAGCTCAAAGAGATATCGCTTTTATACTCGGTGAAAGTAAAGACCCGGAAGGGATTCCCCTGCTTATAAATTTATTAAAAACCGGTCAGGACATAGTAAGAATTGAATCCGCAAGAGCTCTTTCAAAAATAGGAGATACTCAAGCAGAAGATGCTCTAATTGAGGTATATGCAGAATATGACAGTCAAGATGTAAAAGAAGAATGTATAAGAGCCTTACTAAAATTAGGCACAGAAAAAAGTGTTCAGAGTGTCCTTAACTATCTTGAGGAAAAATTAAAAACAGGTGAATTAAAAGAACTTTTTATACCCGCACTCAACTTTTTAATGAAAAATGCACCTGATAAGGCTTATCCTATTATTGAAAAAATCTTGTTTGAAAAGACATTTTTAAAAAAACCCAAATACCCCTCTCATATAAGGACAGAGATTGTGAGGCTCATTTCAAGATATAAAAGTGATAAAAATAAGGAAATTTTAAATAAGCTTATCAAAGACCCCGATTCAAATGTAAGACTTGCTGCAAGTGTGGGGTTAAAGAGAATGCTGAATGAATGATAAAGAAAAAAGAATTCAGTGTAAAAGATGTAAGTCCTATATACCCGAACATTATAATTTTTGTACCTTTTGTGGTTTAAGACTCAAAGAAAGTAGAGTATACACCGAACAGACTGTTTCTTTAAGAACATTCAGGAAGAAATATGTAATCTCTTTTTATTTAAGATACAAATGGAAAATCTCTTTAACTCCCTCAATTTTAAATCGTTTTGCAATTTTCATTTACAATTTTGAAAAACTATGCGATATATATAATGGCTTTTTGGAGAAATTTACCCATCTTGAAGGAGTACTTGTCATATTCGGACATGATGAATTTGAAAAAGATATGGCAAAAAAAATTATTGATTTTTCTTTTGATGTTGAAGATTTAATAGAAAAATATTTAGGTAACATTCTTGAATACGGAATAGGAATATGTGCGGGATGGGCTTATTTCGGTGAAATTGAAGTAAACAACCCTATGTCAATAACCGCACTCGGAGATTGTGTAAATACTTCTGCAAGATTGGGAGAACTCTTTCAAAACAAAAAATATGTATGTGCGGATATTTTTGAAGCAACCGTATCTTACTTTGACTTTGAGCATCTCGGAAAAATCGGACTGAAAGGAAAATTAGAAAAAATTGATGTTTACACAATAATATCAAGGAAAAAAGAAATTGTAAAAAAAGAATTTAAAAGTTTTTATATAGAAAGACCGGATGTTGAGGATAAAATCAACAAAATTATTTCCGAATGGGAAAAAAGCAATTCAAGAACAATATTCATAAGCGGAGAAGCAGGGATAGGAAAGACATTCCTGGCAGAAGAAATTATAGATAAATTAGAGAAAAAAAACATAATTATTTTATCACTTAAAGGTAAAGAAAATTTTGAAAATGAACCCCTCTACCCCTTCAAAGAATTTATTGTTAATTCTTTAAATGACAAAAAGTTTCATTTTATTAAAAACTATATGCAAACCTTTTTAACAATGATTGAATCAAAGGAAACAGAAATAAAGGACAAAATAATATTTGATAGATTAAAGTATATTTTGCTTGACATTTTTAAAATAATAATTGAGAAAAAAGAGAGAGTATGTATTTATTTTGATGATGTTGACAGGGCGGATGAAACAACTCAAAATATAATCAATTTTTTAAATAAAAAGCTAAATGAGAATATCTTATTTTTGATGACAGGTAGAATATTTCCCTTAAATCTTGACATTGAAAATCTCTATCATATAGTTTTAAGACCTTTTGAATTTATAGAAACAAAGAAATTTCTTGAAAAATATTTTAAGGATGTAAAAAGTGAGACAGCCCTTGAGATTCATAATAAAACAGCGGGTATTCCGCTTTATATATCTCAGTATATTAAAAGTTTACTTATTAAAGGTCAGGATATTAGGGAAGTGCATGAACTCCCGCTTTCATTTGTAAGTTTTGTTTTATCCCCTATACAGAAGCTTAAAGATGAAGAGAGAAGCTTTCTTGAGATTTTAAGTGTGATAGGAGAGCTTGATTTGGAATCTCCTTTGGTAAAAATGGTTGAAAAAGAAATAGAAAAATATCTTCCTGATTTAATTGCAAAAGACATTGTGCGTCTTGAAAGGAATAAAGTGTTTTTTGTCAGTCCCCTTGTCAGGGAAGTCATTTATGAATCCTTACCTTCAAAAATCAGGGAAAATTTATACAGAGATATTATAGACACTGTTTACGGTACCGAATGGGCTCGGAAAAATCCGTATTTTGTTTTTATAAATTCTTTAAAGGTGAAAAGATATGATATTGCGTGGGAATACGGTATTAAAACATTAAATAATTTGATGAAAGAGGGAGTAGGGGTCATTCCGAATTTTATTTTTGAGAAATTAGAGGAAGTGATGAAAAATTATGAAATAAAACCCATGTATATGGGAGAGTATTTTTATTTAAGAGGCAGATACAATTTCCTTTCCAAAAATTTTGAAAAAGCTATTCACGATTTTCATAAGGCACTTCTTTTAACTGATGAAAGTGATAAAAAATGGAATGAAATTAATCTTTATCTTGCAAAAGCATATATAGAAAGGGGGAATTTATCTTCTTCACGAAAGTTCTTAGATGACATTAAAATTCAGGATGAAATAACTGCTGCAAAGGTTTATACCGTATGGGCAGAATTGCATGAAAAAAGAGGGGAATTATTTGATGCCCTTATATTTATGAGAAAAGCCAACAAAGAATTATCAAAAAGAGGGACTTCTTTATCGGAATTAAAATTAAAATTATCCGATTTATTGTTCTGGACGGGAAATCTTGAAGACGCTTTTCACTCCGTAACAGAAGCCGAAAAAAGTGCGTTTATGGAAATGGATTTTGAAAACATCATCGAAACACAAAAAATAAAAATATTTCTCGGGTTTCTTTTTAATGATGAAAAAATATTTGAGGAAAGTTATAATACCGGCTTATCTTTTTCTGAAAAATTTGAAAATAGGGTGTATAGTTTTTATTTTAAAAATTTTATGAAAATTTTAAAGGAAGGGCAGGGTGTGAATATCGAACCGGACATCAATAAAGATAACTTATTAAGGGAGCCTTATATTTTCTATTCCCTTAATTTTAACAAAGAAGCGTTTGTAAAGGAGAATTTAGATAAGGATATTTTAGATAACCCGAATATCCCTATATTTCAAAAACTTTATTTTAAGACAATAATCAGTATATCTAAAAGTGATAATTTAAGCAAGGATATCAAAAAAGTAATGGAAGAAATTTTCAAATATCCTATTCCGATTGTTCATATCTTTATTCTTTCGGAGTTGCTCCGTTATTTTAAGAAAATAGAAAGATTTGATATAGTGAAATTTTTGCTCAGGAATTATATTTATATTTATGAGGATTTAGGAATAAGAATAAAAAAAGAAGAGTGGAAAAAAGGATTTTTGAATAACACATTCTTTAATCCCGAAAAAATTTTAGAAAAGGTTTAAACCTGAATTAGTCTTACGAGTTTAAAAGTCACACAAATTGCATATTACGATTAACACAATAAACCCGATGAATCCAATTAATGCAATAAATTTTACTGCCCGAAACCACCCGCGGATGCTATGTCCTCTATTCTTACCTTTGAAACATCAATCTCCAACAATTTTTCTTTGAACATTTCAAATGCCTCATAAAAATCCACATCAAGTTTTCTCTTTCTCCCGAAAGGATTTGCCTTACTTACCACAAATTGCTTCACAAAAGGATGATTAATTCCTCTTTCTTTTATTTTTGTAACTATGTCCTGCACAATCTCATCTACCTCTGCAAGAACCTCTGCCCTTTTTTCCCTTTCAATGTAAGACTCCTCAAAAGGTATATCAAGAAAATGGTCAACTTTTTTCAAAAAAGAATGATAAGCCCCTCCCGAGAATTTTGGCTTATTCTCATAAAGTATCCCCAAAGTTATATAAGGTGCTTCTTCAAATTGAAAAGCATATTCGCTCTCAAATCTATCCGGTTCTTCTTTCATAATCGCCTTATACATCCTTATCACTTCGAGAGATTTTTCTTTAAGATTATGAGCCTTTTCGGTATTCAAAGCAAGAATTTGAAAAGCAACGGAATATTCCGGAATCAATATTCCGGTTATCTTATCCTTCCCCAACCTGTACATTGCCTCTCTTCTATGATTTCCGTTCGGTGTCCAGTATACCCCTTTTTGAGGTCTTACAACCACAATAGGATCCAGATACCTTCCGACCGTTTCTATTACCTCCATCAGTCTCCTGACATGGGGATCAGAAAGGTCCCTTTGGTAGGGAGTAGGTTCCACCATATTGAGGGGAATTTCCACCAGGAGTTGATAGTTATCTCCGTAAGGATCTTTGAATGCACACAAAACTTTTACACCTTCATTTTCAACTTCTTCAATTAATTTTTGAATTTTTTCAGGAATTTTATCCATATTCCATCCTCCTTTTTGATTATAATAAATTTATAAAGAGATTTTTTTAAAATTTCAAGTCCCTCTTAAATATTCAAGTAAGTTTAAAAGCTCCTTTTTAATTTCTCTCAACAATTCCCTATCACTTCTGCTCAGAGGAAGGGAAATCTGTTTTGTCCTTCTAACTTCAAGTATCTTTTTTTTAACACCCTCTATTTTCAAACCCTCTTCATAGCGTAACCTCTTTATTAAATTTATTAACTCGATTTCTTCCTTTGTATAGAGTCTCCTACCCCTTATTTTTTTCGGCTTTAAAGCAGGTATGCAGGACTCCCAATATCTTATCACATGAGGCTTTATCTTTGTTATTTCCGCTACTTCATTAATGGTGTAATAATGCTTCTCCATTTTAAGAGAGATTTAACCTTGTCCTGACAAGCAATCCTCTGAATTTGTCCCTTTCCTGTTCCTCCATTCTTTTTCCAAACAGTATCTGAATATGAGCCGGCTGATTCAAAAGAAGGATTTCATTTAATTTTTCTATGTTCATGTTAAGCAAATTAAGACCAACCCCCATTCTTAAATGAGAAGTGTATTCCATTACCTCTTTACTTGAAAGCAATTTCGCAGTTTTAAGAATTCCGAGAGACCTTGCTATTCTGTCTTCAATTAACTCTTTTGAATCTTTCATCAGCTTATCCCTTTCCTCTCTTTCCATATCCATTATTTTATAAACAGACTGTTTGAAATGTGAAAGAATTTCTTCTTCTGATCTACCGTATGTCCTTAAAGAAGCAAATTGAAAAATATTTCCCAATACCTCAGAACCCTCTCCGTAATAACCCCTTACCGTTAAATCTTTTGAAAATGAATAGTTTATTATTTCCTCTATTCTACCCGTTATCACCGAAGCAGGAAGATGCAAAAGGCAGGAGATTCTGAATCCTGTTCCTGTATTTGTCGGACAGGATGTCAAAAATCCGTATTTTTTATGATAAGCGTATTCAAGTGTAGAACCGATGAGATCATCTATTTCCATTATTTTCATAAAAGCTTCCTCAAACATAAAACCCGGGTAGAAGACTTGAATCCTTAAATGATCCTCTTCATTTATCATAATACTGATTTTCTCCTCCATATCTATGCCGACTCCCCTACCCTTTCCGTCTTTTAATAAATCCTGTGAAATCAAATGTCTCTCAAGCAAAAATTTCCTTTCAAGATATTCAAGTTCGGACATATCATAAATTTTTAAACCTTGAAGTTCTTTTATTGAAGTCAAAGCATCGTGAATAAGGGTAAAAATTTTCATCCTTGATTCATCGTTCAAGAATAAAGGAAACTTCTGACCTTTTATATTCCTTGCCAGTCTTGCTCTTACAGAAAGAACAATATCTCCGTATAAAGGGCTCACAAACCTGAGCCAAAACGGGATTTTCTCACTCATCCATTTAAATCTCTCAGGAACCATATTTCTTTTCCACCTCCTTTATCATATCCCTTATTCGCGCCGCCCTTTCATATTCCTCCCTTTTTAATGCCTCATCAAGTGCCCTTTTCAAAACCTTTAATTTGAATTCCTTATTAGGTGAATACACACCCGTATAAACTTTTCCCTTGTGCCCGCTTGCCTTGTGATATTGGGACAATATTTTTGTTGTATGAGGTTCAAAACTTTCATAACACTTCTCACACCTGAATTTTGAAATTCTTAAAAATTCGGAAAGTTTAAAACCGCAATTTGCACACATAAGGTCCTCTTCAGGCTTTAATAAAGGAGGCTTCTTTTTCGGAACAGGAGGGGAAGGCGGGGGCATATTTACTCCCATTGATTCCTCCTCTGCACACACTTTACATAAGTGCATAATCTTTTTTTTCCCTTCAATATACAATACAAGTTTTACCTCTGCAGCATTCTTTTTGCATTTTTCACACAAGTCCTTCAAGTTTTCCATTTTAAACCTCTATTTCGTTAAGTTTACCGTTTGCAAGATAAAAACCTTTATTGAAATATTTTAACCAATACGGATTGTGAGATACCATAATTAAAGATACACCATTTTTGTCCACAAGTTCAAAAAGAAGATTCATAATTTTCATTGCATTTTTTTCATCAAGATTACCCGTGGGTTCATCCGCAAATATTATTTCGGGTTCATTAACAAGCGCTCTTGCAATTGCAACCCTCTGCTCTTCACCACCGGATAACTGCGTGGGAAAGGAAAATCTCCTTGAATAAAGACCGACAAGTTCAAGATATTCCTCTGCCTTTTTTCTTGCATCCTTGAAATTCATTCCCTTTATAAGCAAAGGAACCATCACATTTTCAAGGGCATTCAATTCATTTATTAAATTATAAAACTGAAAAATGAAACCAAACTTTTCATTCCTTAATTTTGAAACAAATTTATTTTCTGCCCAAAATACTTCTATTTCTTTATAAAAAATCTTTCCCTTATCCGGCTTATCAAGAAGGGATAAAATCATAAGAAGGGTCGTTTTTCCTGAACCCGAAGGACCTTGAATAATTATTTTCTCTCCTTTTTTTAATTCAAGAAAAACTCCCTTTAAAACTTCGATCTTACCGTTCGGTGAATCAAAACTTTTAAAAATATTATGCGCTTTTAAAATTGTCTCACTCATACCTTAATGCCTCCCTGGGAATTATTTTTGATGCCTTAAGAGCAGGAATTAAAGAGGAAATGAAGACAATTAAATAGGTGGAAATGATAATTATTAAAACATCTTTCAAATTTATTAAGACAGGCATATAATCAATAAAATAAACATCAGGGGGTAATTTAATTAACTTATATTTTCCCGCAATAATTCCGAATATCGCACCCAGAAATGTGCCGGAAAATATTCCTATACTTCCGAGAATTAAACCCTCAATAAGAAATATTCTGAAAACATCCCTTTTTAAAAGCCCCATACTCATAAGTATACCTATTTCCCTTGTCTTTTTAACCATTAAAACAAAAAGATTACCAAATATCATAAAAGAAGCAACAAAAATCAAAATTATAAGAATCAAAAACATCGCAAGCTTTTCAAGCTTTAATGCAGAAAATAACGACCTGTTCATCTCCATCCATGTTAAAGTATAAAAAGGATATCTTAAAGTTTTTTCTAAACTTTTTTTAATATCTTTTACTCTATAAGGATCTTTTAAAACAACTTCTATTAAGGGGTTAACATCATGAAGTATTTTATCAAATTCTTTTAAAGAAATAAATGCAAAAGAAGCATTGTATTCATAATATCCGAGGTTAAATATTCCGCTCACCACAAATTTTTTTGTTTTAACGGGAAAGAATATGGGTGAGACTTTTTTCTCAAAGGGAATTATCAAAGCAATAGTGTCTCCGGGCTCTACCCTTAATCTATAAGCAAGATATTCTCCGAGCAATATTTCATTTGATTTTAAACTGAATTTCCCTTCCACAATGCTTTTTTTTAATTTTTTAAGTAATGGAAAGTCCTCCTCCGGTAAGCCTCTGATAAGTCCGCCGTCCACATTTTGTGAATGCTTAAAAAGTGTTTTTGTAATTTTGTAAGGAAGGACTTTTTCAATACCTTTTATGTTTTTAATTTTTTCAATAACTTCATCCGGATTTTCAATTTTTTCCCCCCCGAACTTCTGAATAAGAATATGCGGGGCAAGTGAGAGAATCCTTGCCTTAATCTCGGAATGAAAACCCGTCATAACTCCTATAACAAGCACAAGAGCCATATCACCGAGAAAAATTCCGAATATTGAGAAAAAGGCAAGGATTGAAAGTAAAAATCCGCTTTTAAACCTTAAAAACCTTCTTATTAAAAATAAATAGAATTTCAAATCTTTTTAGGTCTTAAACCCGGGAACAGGATTACATCCCTTATATTTTGTTTATCCATCAGAATCATACATAACCGATCCATTCCTATTCCGAATCCTGCAGTCGGGGGCATTCCGTAAGATAACGCTTCAATGTAATCTTCATCAAAAGCATGGGCTTCTTCATCACCCAATTTTCTCAATTCTGCCTGTTTTAAGAATCTCTCCTCCTGGTCTAAAGGGTCATTTAATTCCGAAAAAGCATTTACAATCTCCATTCCCGCAATATATAACTCAAACCTCTCTGTCAAATTCTCGTCATCCCTTTTTCTCTTCGCAAGCGGCGATAATTCCCTCGGATAATTAAAAACAAAAGTCGGATTTATAAGCTCCGGAGCAACCAAAGAATCAAATAATTTATCAATTACTTTTGGAAATCTTCTTTCTGTAATAGAGAAACTTTCTGCAATTTCTTCAAGTTTTTTCTCATCTACTTCCAAGGGATTAAACCCGAGTTTTTCTTCGAGTGAGGAAAGGAAGTTAATTTTTTTAAAGGGTTTTTTAAAGGATATTTTTTGTCCCTGATATTCAATTTCTTCTTTTCCTTTTATTTCTATTACGAGTGTATAAATAAGATTTTCAATAAATTGAGATAAGATTTCATAGTCCCAGTAGGCAATATATCCTTCAAGAAGGGTAAATTCAGGATAATGGGTTCTGTCAATGCCTTCGTTTCTGAAATCCTTTGAAAATTCATAGACCCTTTCAAATCCTCCTATGATTAATCTTTTTAAATAAAGTTCATTTGAAATTCTGAGATAAAGCTCTGTATCAAGTGCGTTGCTGTATGTTTTAAAAGGTCTTGCGGTCGCTCCTCCGTAAATCAGTTGTAAAACCGGTGTTTCAACCTCAATGAAGTTATTTTTATTTAAATAATTTCTTATAAAATCAAATATTCTTGTTCTGAGTCTGAAATCTTCTCTTGCTTTATCATCCGAGATCAAATGAAGATATCTTTTTCTGTAAATAAGTTCCTTATCCTGTAAACCGTGAAATTTCTCGGGCGGTGGGAGAAGGGCTTTTGAGAGTAAAATAAAATCCGAAACGAAAACCGATAATTCACCCTTTTGAGTTTTCCCGATTTTACCCTCCACCCCAATAATGTCTCCTGGATCTATCAATTTTCTGAAAATTTTAAACTTCTCTCCGAGCGATTTTTTTTCAAGAACTATCTGGATTTTTTCTTTTTCGTCTTCTATTACCGCAAATATAAGTTTTCCGAAATCTCTGAAAAATTTTAATCTTCCTGCTGTCTTGACATTTTTATCCATAAATTCACTTCCCTTTTCCCTTATCAATTTAATATCAATTTTTCCATCAAATTTATAAGGATATGGATCTATTCCGTATTCTTTAAGTTTCTGCATTTTTTCAACACGGATTTTATACTCTTCCGGATAATTTTTCTTATTTTTCATTTTTCTTACTCTCCATTAAAAGATAAGATTTTATAAAATCATCCAAGTTTCCATCCAGTACATCTTCAACTTTTCCTGTTTCAAGACCTGTTCGGTGGTCTTTTATCAACTTATAAGGATGTAAAATATAACTCCTGATTTGGTTTCCCCATGCAATCTCTGTTTTTTCTTTTTCAAGTTTTTCAAGTTTTTCTTTTCGCTTTTTATCATAAAGTTCTTTAAGTTTTGCTCTCAGAAGTTTCATCGCATACATTCTGTTTTGATGTAATGACCTTTCGCTTTGACATGAAACAACAATACCTGTAGGAATATGCCTTATTCTTATTGCAGTGGATGCCTTTTGTACATGTTGTCCTCCGGGTCCTGATGCTCTGAATGTTTCAATTTCAATCTCCTCATCCCTTATTTCAACTTCCACTTCTTCAACCTCCGGATATACAAAAACCGCTGCAAAAGATGTGTGTCTTCTTCTTGATGCATCAAAGGGAGAAATCCTTACCAACCTATGCACTCCCCTTTCTGCTTTTAAAAGACCGTAAGCATATTTACCTTCAACAAATAAACTTGCAGATTTAATTCCTGCTTCATCTCCGGGTTGGATATCTACTTTTACTTTGAATTTTTTTCTTTCACAATATCTCAAATACATTCTCAAAAGCATGTTTGCCCAATCCTGCGATTCCGTTCCTCCTGCACCGGGATGAATTGTAAGAATACAATTCTTATGGTCATCAGGACGATTTAAAATCAACTTTAACTCCAAATCCGAAACTAAAATCAAAACCTTGTTTTTAAGCCGATTTATCTCCTTTAATATTTCGTCCTCCATTGATTTATCTTCTTCTTTTAACTCCTCAAGTTCTTCAATTTCTTTAAATGTGTTTTCTATTTTATCTGATATTTCGGTCAACTCTTTTATTTCATTTAATCTTTCCATTATTTCTTTTGCCTTTTCTTTATTTTCCCAAAAACCGGCTTTCCCCGATTCCCTTTCAAGGCTTTCTTTTTCTTTTTTGAGAGAATCGGGGTTAATAAATTTTTTAATATTCATCCATTTTTCTTTCAGTTCTTTTAATTCCATAAAATAAATAAATGATAACACAAAAATATTTTGAATTTCTCTTAAAAAGTTATACAAAAGCAGTAGCCAAATTCTGGCAAAAAGAGAAAAACTTTTTAAAGAGATATATAGAAGAGATGGGTAAATCTTTTGAATATTTTGAAAAACCCCTTGAAAGTATGATAAACATTTACGGAGACAAAGGAAAATTGTCAAAACATATAAACTATGATGCAAAGATAAATTTCAATAATATGCCTAAAATAAAAAGTTTTCTTTTGACACCCGGGAATATCCCTTTGATTGAAATAGAATATCTCTATTTTTTAATTCTTGTTTCAAAAGAAATTCTGTGGAGACCGAGCAGGAAATTTCTTAAAATATCAAAAAAATTGAATATGTATTTCAAAAAAAACAATCTTAATTTTATAAAAATCACAAATAAAGATTTAAATGAAATTAAACATGAAATTAAAAACCGTGACCTTTTTGTTCTTGTGGGTTCTGATAAAACTCTAAGTGAATTCAAAGGAATTATCCCTGACTCCAAAAAGATAATTGAATACGGAAGCAAAACAAGTGCAGGAATAATTTTAGAATATAAAGGAATTGGCGGAATAATAAAAGATATAACATATTTCTCACATGCGGGCTGTTTATCTCCTACAATTGTTTTTATAAGTGAAAAAACAAAAGATGATTTTCTGAAAGAATTTAAAAATAAGATCAAGAATAGAAGAAATATATTCAATAAAAAAGAAAAACTCTTTAATTATTATCTTTGTCTTTCGGAAAATATAAAATCTGAAAAAACGGGAGAATTTCATGTTTCAATTAATCCTGAAAATATTTTAATTTTAAAGGGATTTATAAACTTAATTATATTTAAAAGAAAAAGAGAAATTATTGAGAAATTGATAAGTTTAAAGAATTATCTTCAAGGGATCAGTCTTTATCCTTATGATCAGGGTTTAAAAGAAGAGATTAAAAAAAATTTGGGAAATATTTATATAAAAGAAGCAGGGAAATTGCAGATAATTGATGAAAAATTTTTTCCGGATGGTATAAAGCCGATCAGAAAAATTATAGAATTATTTAATATATAGAAATTTCTTTATAATTCTTTCCTTACTTGCTTCAAGAATGATGAAATAATTGCCCGAACCTACGTGTCTTCCGCCGGAATGCGTGCCCTGCCACAGAATTTCATGTCTTCCTGTGTTAAAATTATCCCTTATTAAAGTTCTGACTTTTCTTCCTGTACAGTCATAGATTCCTATTTCTATGTATGATTTCTTATTTGTCTCAAAATTTATTGATACTTTATTTCCTTTGTTTGTTATAAAGAGACTCTTTGCGATTCCCTTGTAAGAGGGTACCGGTTCTTTTATAAATTTAGCAAGCAAAATTTCATCAGGATCATATACAAGGGAGTCGGGTATGTAAGCAGTTAAAAATTTGTAATTTTCAAGGGTATCATCAATCCATACTTTCCTTTTATAAACATTACCACCGTAAAAAAAGGAAATTTCAAGGGGAAGGGTATAGGGTGGGAATTTTTGTTTTATTTTTATTTCCGTTTCATAGAGATTTGTGCCTACTGCGTAGGTTGTGTCGTAAATATGGAATGTCGGATAATCGCTTCTTGTGAGCCATTCCTCAAAAAACCAGAAAAGGGAGTTATTATAATTTTTTTCAAAAGATGAAATAAAATCATTTATTGAGACATTTCCGTAAGAATGTGAGTTCAGATAATCTCTCATTGACAGGAAAAATATTGAATCTCCCACGATATTCCTGAGCATATGGAGTATTATCGCTCCTTTTTTATAAATGATTTGCAAAAATCTTTGTGAATTGAAATATGAATCTCTCGGGTCAAATATAGGATAGAGCAAGGTTGAGTCTACACTGAAAAAGTAATTTTTAAATGTTTTTATATGTTGAATCGCTTTTTCCTTACCGTATTTGTATTCAAACCATATTACTTCGCAATAAGAGGCGAATCCTTCATTCAGCCATATTTCTTTCCAGTCATAAGGGGTTACCAAATCGCCGAACCATTGGTGGGCTAATTCATGTACAAACCCTGCTTCCGCAAATCTATAAGAAACGGTATCTTTCCACCATCCGGGATTCACAAAAGTAATTGTCTGATGTTCCATTCCTCCGGGAAAGTCAAAAACCGAAACAACACCGTATTTTGAAAAGGGATATTCTCCGAATTTTTTGGAAAAGAACTCCATAACTTCTCTGTGAAAAGGCTTAAGGGTCTCTGCAACCATTTTATTTGCCTCGTCAATAACATAATAATAAAGGGGTTTATCCTGAAAATAGTCATAGAGAATATCATGAAAAGTATATGTGGCAAAAGCAATTAAATATGTTGCAATGGGATGTGATTCATAAAAAATAAAAACTGTTGAATCTTGGGGATATTCATTCTTAGCCACCAAATTCCCGTTTGCTGCGACTTCATATCCATAAGGCACATTAATTTTAAATTCAAGTGTTGCCTTATCGTAGGGTTCATCCCAGCACGGAAACCACCTTCTTGCATCTTGAGGTTCCGAAAAGGTGAAGACCATATTGGTTGAGTGGAAAAAAACTCCGCGCATTTTATCAAGGCTCGTATTTCCGGGATAACTTTTATGATAATAAACTTTAAATATCAATGTATCATTTCTAAAAACTCTGTAAGGAAGTTTGAATTCTATGAGGTCAGAATCCGGAATTTGAAAAGTAGTAATTTATTCTCCCTGTGTTTCAATTTTTTCAATACTCAGGTCCTGTGCATTAAATTTCACATAATCAAGAAAACTATTTTTAATTAATACCGTAAACTCTACTGATCCTGAAAGTTTTTTAATCCGGGGAGAGACTTTAATGTCTATTTTGTAATGTAATACATCATAACCCGGTGAGGGTCTCTGAAAGGGATAAGGTCTTACAAAACTCAAAGCACAAATTAAATAATTCAAAAAAATTAACATAATAAAAATTTTAAATTATGAAGACACAGATTTTCATATTTATTGAATTATTGTAAAGATGGAGTGTATTATTTTATATATGATAAAGGATTTAATAAAACTTTTTTTAAAATATGTTGAACTGAAAAAAAAGGAAAAAATTTACAGGAGGTATAAGAGTTTTCTTGATGCTTTGAGGAATTATTCTAAGGAGCACAGAAATTTACTATTATTTTTTAAAAATAATTTAAGAAGCAGTTATGAGGAATTCTTGAGTAATGAATTAAAGGAAGGTGTTTTAAAAACATCTGAGAGGAAGATAAAGGAGCTGGAGAAAAAGGCAAGGTTTTTAAAGAAAAAGAGGGAAGGTAAGAAGCTTTATGAAAATATAAGAAATTTACTTGGGATTCATTTGCGGGAAATTTATTTTATCAAAAAGTATTTTCTTGCTATAAAAAACAAGGATTATGACCTTGCAAATTATTATTTATTTGTGATAGAGGATTTATTTAAGAGGGATGAAAAAGAGGCTGAGAGGTTTGTTGAGAGTGTTGAAAATTTTATAAAAGGTTCTATATTTAAATAATATAGGGCGGGGTCGGGTGGTCGCTCTTCCCGGTACCGGTACAATCGGGAAGGGAGGAAAGTCCGGACTCCTGAGGGCAGGGTACTTCCTGAAAAAGGGAGTCTCCCGGTTTGTCGGGGGAGGGAAGGGCCACAGAAACAAGACCGCCGAATCCCGGAGTCGGGATGGCAAGGGTGAAAGGGTGGGGTAAGAGCCCACCGGTCCCGGCGTGAGTCGGGATGAAGGGGTGAAAATCCCCTGCTCCGATAGGTTATATCGGAGTCTGGTAACCCCTGCCCGGAGCAAGGCAAACAGGGGAGGTTATGGGAGTTGCCCGCTCCCACGAATCCCCGGGTTGCCGCGTAGATAAATGACCACCTTAAACAGAATCCGGCTTACGAACCCCGCCCTGTTTATTTTCAGGATAGATTATGATTTTTTAAGTTGTGAAAAAATTTAGTTTAGAAAATTAATCAATTTAGATATAGCATTTTCATTGTGTATCAGCGTTTTCCAACCCCTCAAGTTTTCCACATAGTTTTCCACATTATCGGGAATTTATTTTTATTTGATAAAAAGTAAAAACGAAATCCTTAAAGGTAAGATTATCGGGTTCAAGTCCTTTAAGGAAGGAGGAAATTTGAGATGAAAAAGTTAATGTTTGGGATTTTAAGTTTTTCATTATTAAAATCAGGCTGTATAAGGCAGTTTTACAATGATACGATAGGTTTATATACTGTTTTTCCTGTTGATTCATTGTATATTTTTGCGGGAGGGGATAGAAGGTGTTCTCCCAATTTCTACATTTATTACGATTCAGGGAGTTCTATTCTTTATCTTTTGCCTCCTTCTGATGATAGGGTATTTATAGATATTTTTGATATTTCAGGAAGAAAAATTGCAAAATCCAGCAAATTTTTCAGAAAAGGAGAAAACTATTTTATATTTGACAAAAATTTAAATTACGGTGTATATTTTATTAAATTAAAAACTTCTTTTTTAAATAAAAGATTTAAAATTTTATATTTAAAATGAAGGGTTCAAATTATTCTTTTGATTTTGATTTCAAAAATAACTATAATAAAAATATGGGAATTTTTATTTTTCTTTTTGTTTATTATGTAGAAGGGTTATATATCCAAAGATTCATCGTCAATAATGATAGAGTATTATTTAAGAAAAGGGGCTCAAAAGATAGAATTGATTTACAATTATAAAGGCAAGAATTATCTTGTGGGTTTTCACAGAAATATTTATTCAGATGTAGGAGCGGTTTCCGAACCGCGAAATAGTTTATTCAGAAATTCGGAAGCCGGAGGAAGAATTTGATTTTTGATTTAAAACTTGAAATTTTGAAAAAAAAAGTAAAATATAAATATGGGAAAGTTAATTTTTATTCAGACTACGGTAAATAAAAAATATAAAAATGGAATTGAATTTGAAAATATTTTTAAACGAAAACTTTCCCTTTCACCTTTTATGTTCAGACTTATCGGAAATCAGGGATACAGTGAACTTACTTCTCTTAAAATCTGCATTTTGTGGTTTCCTTTCATCCTTTCCGTTTTAAAATGAAAGGGTTAAA
>JAJRUZ010000093.1 GCA_024277525.1 Caldifarciminota bacterium
AGATTCAATATCCCCTACTTGAGCAACCCGAATAAAACTGCTCTCTCTGTCTCTCCTTCGCCATATCCTATAACCCGTGTTAAACTGCGAATTGTCCCTCCAAGTTAAAGTAACTGAATAATCGGGATTGACCGTGGCATGGAGGTTGGTGGGTGGGTTTAAAACGTCTGTGGTAACCGAAACAACATTTGAATAACTGCTATAAAATTCCTGTGCATATGCTCTTATTCTGAATTGATAAGTTGTATTAAACTCAAGATTTTGAATTGTGGTTGAAGTTACATTTTGACCGACTGTTTTAATTTCCGTCCAATCAGAATATTGTCCGCCCTTTATCTCAATTTTAAATCCCATCTCATTATCAGAATTGTCTGTCCAGCCGAGCTTTACCGAACTTTCGGTTACTGAAATAACATAAAGATTTGAAGGAGCATAAAGAATTGGTCCTAAAATGGTGTATTCAAGTACATCGGGGTTATCAGGAAGCCATACACCAACAGGATTTCCTTCTATATCACTTTCAATAAAATAAAAATATGATTCTAATGTAATATTAGTTTCTGAGGCACTCACATAGAGGTATTCTGTATAGCCATTAACTGGGTTGTCAAGAGGATACCCGGCTAAATTAAACCATCCGATAGGTGGTTCTAAATAAGGATTTTGAAAGGACAACTCTACTTTTATTTTATATACATCAGCGATATAAATACCTGAAGGAATTGGGCAATTTTGAAAACCAATTACTTGGTTGTCGAGTATCTTTATTTTTGAAATATCTGAGCCTTTATGTATTTTATAAGGAACAATTAAGCGTTTCACAGCTTCATAAGCATCTACTCTCCCAAATCCTGTATAAATATCCCATCCTGAGATTCCTATATCCTCAGCAGTCAAATTCAAAAGCCATTTTACATCATTACTTGTAAAATCAGGGTTCAACGAAAGTATGAGAGCCGCAATTCCTGAAACAATAGGAGCAGCAGCAGAAGTTCCTCCGAAGGATGCATAATAATTACCAGTAGAATATCCTGAAGTGCCCATTAAATCAGTAGTGTAAATATTAACGCCCGGAGCCATAATATCCAACCCTTTTCCATAGTTAGAAAAACCTGCCCTCTCATCTTCTTCTGTTGTAGCACCCACTGCAATTACTTCCCTTAATACTGCAGGAAATAATCTTATATAACTATTTTCATTTCCAGCCGCAGCTACTATAATACATCCCTTACTATTTCGCCCCTTAGTTGCAGCCCATTCTATAGCATCAGCAAGAGCACTATTTAAAGGACGACCAAAACTCATGTTAAGGATACTTGCTCCATTATTTACAGCATATTCAATTCCGCTTATTATCCAGTCCGTCGTCGTAAAATTATTGTATATTATTTGAATAGGAATTATTTTAGTCTTCCACGTTACTCCTGCTACTCCCTGATTATTATTTGTTTCAGCTCCTATAATTCCTGCCACAGCTGTTCCATGAGGTTCTTCTTCCGAGGGTTGGGGACTATTATCTCCTTGATTCGTAAAATCTGCCCCTTGAATTAGTCTATCGTTAAGGTCTTCATGAGTTAAATCCACTCCGTCATCTAAAACAGCAACTTTTACTTCCTTATTTCCTGTTGTTATATCCCATGCAAGTGATAATTTTACTTTATTTAAAGCCCATTGTTCACTATAATAATCATCATTCGGTTCTATGTAATTTTTTACTTTTATTTCGAAGTTTGGAACAGCATATTCAGTAAGAGGAGAATTATGGTAAATTTCAATTAATCTTAAGATATCAATTTTGCTATCCCAGGGTACCTCAAGAAGAAAAATATTACTTGCTATGGAATATTTTTTTCGAATTTTAACATTATATTTTTCATTAAATTCTCTAATTTGTGAATCAGAAACCTCTTTTCGAAATTTTACTATAAATTGATTGGTGATAATAACTTCTATACTATCATGAGGCAATATGAATAACGGATAGCAATACAAAATTTCGGGCTCTTTTTTAATAGATTCAATAATAGACTGGTTATGTTGAGGATGGAAAACTTTCAATAATCCTGACGGAGTTTTTTCTACTTTTTTTAAATTAAATTTTTGCAATATTTTTGTGATAGTTTGAGAATCGGCACTTTCTTTGAATTTAATTACTAAGACGTCCGAGAGTGGAAGGAGATTTATTTTTCTTTTTCCATAATAATAGTAAAAAACTGCGCCGTGGAGAGGAAAAATATTTACCAAACTCATAAATAACATCAAAGTCAAACATCGGTGTATAACCTTATTTTTTCTTTTCATTTTATCACCTCCCCCTGTGTTAAAAAATATGTGCAATATTCCATTTTATCCCTATTTGAAATGTAACACTGTTAAGATCATAAGAAATAACTTTATCAAATTTAGAAATTTTCAACCTTTGCAAACTTATGTTTCCATCTATTTGAAACCTATCGTGTATTTTTAATATAACTGCACCTATTCCGCCTCTGAGGCCTAATTCATAAGAATATGCATAATACTCTTTATTTCCGTATATTAAATCTTCTTTAACTTCTTTGAGTTTTGATGCAAAAATTTCAAGAAAAACATAAGTGGTTCTTCCTATAATATATCCTATATCACCTCCTATAAAATATGTATACAGGGGATAATACTTGTACTCGGGTATAGCTGCGGAAATATTTTCTGCTTTAATATATAGAGAGTATGAATATCCTATAGATATGAATATATTATCAAGAAGCGAATATGAAAGTTTTGCTCCCAAAAGATTTGCATTTCCCTTATATAAAAAAGATTGAACCTCATAAAAAAATTGGATTCCGAGATTCTTATACCTAGGGTTCTTTCCTAAATGAACAGTGGTGTCGTTAGATTTATATTCATGATAAGGTCTTATGATACACCCTGTATTATAAGCAGAAAGAATTTCTTTAAGTTCATCAAACATTGTCCCTGCATCCACTAAGAGTATCTTTTGCCTTGCAGGTACCTGTATTACATCTGGCTTTACATATATTATGACTTCCCTTTGATGGAGGTCTATATTTGGGGGCAATGCCCCGCCTCCGAGATAGCCCGTAAGGGCTATTGCTAAGGTTTTTACCAGCATCATCATTTACCTCCTTTCAAAAAGTTAAAATCCCCAATAAAAGGGACTTTGTTGCACCCATTTTTATCCATTATCCAAATATCACAACTCTCTGTTTGGGTGTATAAAATCTTCTCTCCATCATTTGACCAGTTCGCACATTGTCCCCTTGCCAATGGCACAGGATTACTTCCATCTGCGTCCATCACCCACACCATGGGTCCCTCTCCCGGTCTTCGAGCCACAAAAAGAATTTTTGAACCGTCGGGGGAATATTCAAGGTTTTTAATTTGAATGATATTAAACTCACTACCCCTTAGCAAAATTTTATAATGTTGACCTATTGTATCAGCATAGGCAATTACAGGATATTCACCCTCCCAATCGACAAATATTATATGTTCATTATCAATATCCCATTCAGGATAACTCCATCCCCATTTACCAATTTTTCTTTCTGTGCTTCCATCAATGTTAATCATCCATATTCCGGCTGAATCACCGAGGAGAACATGATATATAATTTTCTTCGCGTCCGGAGACCACCTCGGATAAAAATTTTCTCCTGAAAATGTTAACTGAGTCAAACTGTCTCCGTTAATCTTTATTTTCCATATCTGTTTTTGCCATGAAAATACTATCCATTCTCCGTCAGGAGAAAAATCCAAATGGTAAGGAACCGGCATATTTAACATGTGATCTGTTAAAAGATTTATAAATTTGAAAGACCGAAGATTAAACAAATAAATTCCTATTGTGTCGGTTTTAGGAGTTGAATCATGAGGATTACCAGTATATATGAATGCTACCCAATCTCCGTCAGGGCTCATAGTAACCCCAAAATAACGCCTGCATGACCACACATCTCCCGGTTCCTCTGTGCAATAATTGTCTTTGGATTTAAAAAGAGAACAATTTAAAATAAAAATGAACAATATAATCAATAATTTATATTTCATTTTGCTTTTACGGGTTTATAAATAATCCCTGCTCCTATTTCTCCATAGAAATCTTTTAATAAAATTATACCACCGCTTACCCCTAAGGTTATTCCAAAAGGCAATTTCGGTAACCATAAAACATCACTTATTTCAATGTCAAAAACGGGTTTGAATTTTTTAATAGAATACACATAAGGAGAAGGGGATAAACCGAGAATTATTTTTTTACCATAAATATAACAACTTCCGATTTTGAGTGCGACACGGGGATGCACTTCTCCCCAAGAAAGGAGAATTTTTAATGAAGATATGTTTAACCAATTTTCAATGACTCTGTACTCGGGAATCCAGATTCCAGAAGCCCTATCTTTTTTACGAAAATAATGATTGAATTCAATTCCTGCAAACCAGTTTCTATGAATTCTTTCTAAAAGATTTAACGATAAAAAAATACCGTTACCTAAGGTATCTGATGAATAAGTAGAGAATCCTGATTGAAACCTAACAAAAAAGTTATCCTCTGAAATAGAAATTACTTCGGGTTGAATGTAAAATAAATTAAAACATAGAAAAATTATAATTAAATTTCCCATATTTATATTTTACTTTTTTTTTTTCAAAATTTCAAGTTTTTAATCAAAAATCAAATTCTTCCTCCGGCTTCCGAATTTCTGAACAAACTATTTCGCGGTTCGGAAACCGCTCCTACCATAATAGACCCTTAATTTCAAATTCGCATTTTTCCTCCATTTATCCTTTGTCACCCATAAAATCGTGTCTTTTAAAAATTCTCGCGGTTCGGAAACCGCTCCTACATCTGAATAAATATTTCTGTGAAAACCTACAGGATAATCCCTTCCCTTGTAATTGTAAATCAATTCTATCTTTTGAGCCCCTTTTCTTAAATAATACTCTATCATTATTTTTGATGAATCTTTTGATATATAACCCCTTACATAATAGGTAAAAAGAAAAACAAAAAATTTCATATTTTTATTATAATTATTTCTGAAATCAGAGTCAAAAGGATAATTTAAACCCTTCATTTTATATATAAAATTTTAAATCTTTTATTTAAAAAAGAAGTTTTTAATTTAATAAAGTATATTCCCTGATTTAAATTTTTGTCAAATATAAAATAGTTTTCTCCTTTTCTGAAAAATTTGCTGAATTTTGC
>JAJRUZ010000094.1 GCA_024277525.1 Caldifarciminota bacterium
ATTAAATTGTCGCATAAATGCGACCGCTACGAGAGATGTATTTTTATATTTATTGCAACGCAACAAATATACGGGCTATATCACGGATTCCCTACTAAATATGCATAAAATCCGAATTTTACTCCAAATTTCATGGGTAACGTCAGCCTCACCAAGGGGGAAAATTTGTCGCTCCCCAATCCCGAATCCCCAATCCCTAACCCCGAATCCCGATTCCCGATTCCCGAACCCCGAATCCCGATTCCCGAATCCCGAATCCCCAATCCCGAATCTTGCAGGAGCGGTTTCCGAACCGCGATTTTTAACATCTAAAGAAGGGGGATTGACACAAAATTTTTTGATGAGTTATAATTTAAGGGTTAAAATGGAGGTGTGTGATGAAGGTGATTAAATGTTTGATATGGATGGTAATAATTTCTGGAGGGATGCATGCCCAATCAGAAATAGAGGTGTATAACCCGCTCAAAAAATGGTTCTCATCCGAATATAAAGTGAAATGGTGGTGGCTTTTAAAAGCAGTGGAAGGTAAAGCAGGAATCAGCAATTTCGGATATTATTTATCCTGCGGAGGTCTGTATGCAGGGATAGGTTATAAAAATTTCGGGGTGGCTTCCGCATTGGAAGTCATTTTTCCTGTGATAGAAATAAAACAAGAGTATCGGAATAATACTCTGGTAGATGTATACGAAGATAAAGAGGAGGGGGGGATTATCCCTCTCTATCTCTATTATATCCCGTTCTGGGGTGTTACTTCGGTAGAAGGGAATGCCTTCAAGGGCAAAATTCCGTATATTTTTCTGTGTGTCCCTATTTATGGGGCAACAACCTATCATGAGAAGTTCTTCCCAGGGTTTCATATCGGTATGGGTCTTGAGTGGTTTGTTCCATTAGCGAGTATCGGGTTGGAGTTAGGATTCATGAACTATTCTTTTTCTTATTATTATTCTTATAAATCTTATTATTATTATTTCCCGTCTTTTTATCTTACAGCCAAGCTTTCCCTTTGGAGTGGTTTTGGTTCAATCGGAAAAATTAAAAAGATTCTTCCTCCTTATTTGGAGGTGACAGCCGGTTTTGAGGACAGGGATAAAAATAAGATTCTTTCCAGGAATGATGAGGGTGTTTTAAATGTTGAAATTTATAATAAAGGGAAAGGAGAGGCAAGGAATAGTGTTTTAAAAGTTGAGATAAAAGAAAAGGAGTTTGCGGAAAAAATTGATGTTGAAAATCCGTATCTCAATCTGGGTAATATCAAGCCCTTCGGAAAGAGAAAGATTTCTTTTAAACTCAAACCCAAAGGTGAACTGGTGACAGGGAAATTCAATGTGAGGTTTGTGCTGGAATACGAAACAGAGTTCGGGGAGAAGGAAGCAGAGGAATATTATATTACGATTAGAACCGCTTCGCTTGCAGGCATGATTAAGGTTGCTTTCACAAATATAGAGCCTTCAGGACTCCCCTCATGGATTATCCCCACAATCCCTGAATATGCTGATTATGAGGTTGAATATTCCCCGCCGAACCTTTCAATAATAAACTTAAATACGGGCGAGGAGAAGGTATTTAAGGTGAAGGACAGGGATGAGGCAATGAATAAAGCAAAGGGGTTTTTCTTGGCATGGGATAAAGAGGAACCGCAAATAATATACCCCACCGGTAAAGGGAGGATAAGGGCACGGAAAATAAGGCTCCCGCTCCGGCTTGTTGATGATAGGAAGATTGAGGAACTTAAAATATATGTGAATGATAAACTTTTTAAGACCGAGAAATTCACCGAACGGACAGAAGCAGAAAGGGAGTATGTTATTCCCTTAAAGATGGGGATAAACAGGATAAGACTGGTTCTTACGGACTGGATGAATAAAAAAACGGAAAAAGAACTTGTATTCACAAGGATAAGGGGAGGGGAAGGGACATTCCTTGCAGGAACACTACCTGAAGCCGAGCCTCCTCCGAAACTGGTCGTTAAAGCCTATCCTTCGGACCGCAACAACACAATAGTAGGAGGTAATGAGGAAGGGCTTGTTGTTTCTGTTACAAATAAAGGGAAGGGTGTTGCGAAGTGGGTGAGGGTTGTCCTTGAGGGTGATGAGGAACTCGTTAATTTATGGGGGAAAGAGAGGAACCTTGAGGATATTAAACCCGGTGAGACGAAAAGGGCGGTGTTTTCAATACTCATGCCCACGGAACTTAAAAGAAGGAAGGCAAAAATCTATGTTACGGTAAAAGAAGGAAGGGGCTATTCACCCACGAAAAAGCCGGTATTTGAATTCACACTTCTCCCTGCGGAAAAGGAGATTGTAAGGGAAGAACTCATAGAGGATGTTGATTTTGATATTCCCGAAGGCAGGATAAAAAGGGAAAAGGGATATGCTTTAATAATAGGGGTTTCAAAATATCTGAATGTTAAAGGACCGAAATATGCAAGGAATGACGCCGAGATATTTAAAAAATATGCGAATAAAGTATTGGGGATTCCCGAAAGGAATATAAAGGTTCTGCTTGATGAGAGAGCAACAGGAGGTCTTATAAAAGCAAGGTTAAATGACTGGCTTAAGAGAAAAAAGGGGTTTAAAATCATATTCTTTTCGGGTCACGGAGCACCTGACCCTGAAAATCCCAGGGAAGGCGATGTATATATTGTCCCTTATGACGGAGACCCTGAACTCAAATCAACGCTCATATCAATAAAAAAAGAACTTTCTAAATTACCCTATAATCAAGGGGATACACTTATTTTATTCCTTGATGCCTGCTATTCCGGAGGAGAGGGAAAGAGTGTTCAACTTGCTTCAAAACCTTTAACCGTGAGTAAATTGCCCGAAACGCAAGCAATAATCTTCGCATCAGCAGAGGGTGCACAGCCTGCAAAGGAATTTGAAAAGGCAAAACACGGCTATTTCACCTATTACACATTACTCGGGCTTAAAGGTAAGGCGGATGAAAATAAAGACGGCTGGATAACAACAAAAGAACTTTATAAATATGTAAAAGAAAAAGTCTCGGATGCAACAAACTATGTTCAGGAACCCGTTTTAAGACCGGAAAAGGAGATAAAATTGGGGAAGATTGAATGAAAAATAAATTACGGGTTCAAATCCTTACAAAAATTAAAAAATGTCAAAAAATGTGTAAATATTTGAATATATTTCTCTGCTGTATCGGGATTTTGAATGCCTGTGCACGAGTAAAGACCGGTGAAGCGATAAAGCCGAAAGTGTATAAAAAAAATTATCCTGAGTGGTTCTGGAAAATGCCGGTTGATGAAAACTTTTATTATGTTGTAGGAATAGCAGAAATTGAAGATACTTCTGACTTGGAAAAGGCAATTGAGCGGGCAAAGCAAGATTTGTTCCTTGAAGCCTCTTTTGTTTCCGGAACCGCAGTGACGGTATTTAAAGAAGTTTCGGAAACCAGAAAAGGTGATTCCTGTGTTTCTTATATAAGAATAAAACCTTTGAAACCCATTGATAATACTGTAAAAGCCGATATAATAGAAATTGCGATTGTTGAAGACAAATTAGTGTTAATACTTGGTAGAGTTAAAATTAAAGGCAAACCCGGCTTAGGGAAAATCAATATTGATGAAGTACTTAAAGAACAAAAGAACTTATCCGAGTGGATATCTCCATTGCCGAAAGTCATTGATAAATGTGTCTTTATCGGGGGAACTTGGAAGTTCAGGGAAACTTTCGGATGTAGAAACTGGAAACTTGCCGAAGATAATGTTCGAAAAAAACTCGCAATGGAACTCGGAGCAAGAATTAAAAGCTTAATCCGAAAAAATTCCTACCTTTTGCTTGCAGAGAATATCATATCAGAATATCAAGTCTTGCGCAGATATCTTGATAAAGATAATGGACTTTGTACGGTATTAATGGGAATAAGATACAAACCTTTACCACCCGAGAGCAAACCTCCACGGTTATTAAAGAAAAAGGTGAAGAAAACATTGAAGAAATTAGAAGAAGTGAGCAAAAAGGAAAAAAAGAAGCAAAAATGAGAAATAATGTCCACCATTTTGTAAAAGTTTTTTGTATATTTTATAATTTTATATCAGGGTTCAAATCCCTTAAAATAAATATATAAAAGTATGAAGGTTTTAAAAATAATAGGTGTGGGTGTTTTTATATTCACGGGAATCTTTTATTTTTCCTGTGCTCCCGCAACAAAGGTGGTTCCTCAACCTCCGGACTGGTATCCCAATCCTCCGCAGGACCCAAATTTCCTTTTTGCGGTTGCAACTGCAACCTCCCGTGACTTACAGCTTGCAAGCGAGAAGGCAAAGCAGGACTGCAGGGTTGACCTCGCCTCCCAGCTTGAAGCAAACGTATCGGGATTAATAAAGAAATTTGATGAGGAAGTGGGAAGAACCGAAGACAGTGAATTGCTCGGTCTTTATACCCAGGTAAGCAAGACCGTTGTTGACCAGACACTCGTTGGTGCAAGGGTAAAGAAGCTGAAGGTTTACAAAGAAGGTGATCTTTATCGTGTTTATGTCCTGATGGAACTCCCCCTCGGATTTATGAAAGAGATGCTTTTAAATCAGGTTAAAAAACAGGAAGCACTTTATACAAGGTTCAGGGCTTCTCAGGCATTTAGGGAACTTGAAAAAGAAGTTCAGGAATTAAGAAAAATGAGGAAAGAGGAAGAAATGAAATATATGGAATTTGAGAAAAAGGAGGGAGGAGGGGAATAAGGAGAATTTTTTTAATTTTATTTATTTCGGTTTTAGGAGCGGAAGAGGAATATCCTTTATGGTTTTTTAATCCTCCGAAAATAAAAGGTATATATTTTGCAGTGGGTTATTCACCGAGATATGCCTATGATTCATCTTCAATAAAGGAGGCGGTTAAGAATTTAAAGCAAAATCTCTGTTATACAATTTATACCGAAATAAAAGGAATTGAGGTATATATAAGGGAGAATAAACTCGTTGCTTATATGGGAGGAAAGATAGAGGAAGTGACCGATTCAACCGTATTGAATAATTTTTATATCTTAGATACCGCATTTACGAAGGATATGGTAATTTTATTGGGAGCAACCGGGAGGGTGGAAAATTGGGCTGACAGTTTATTTGAGGGAGGAAAATGGTGGGAATCCTTGCCTGTCAAGAAAAATTACATTTTTGCCGTCGGTTCTGCTCCCTTTTATGCTTATGAAAAAAATTCATGGCTTTCCGCTGAAAAAAGGGCAAGAATTTCCCTTGCCAAGCAGGTTCTTACATATATAAAATCCTTAAAAAAATTCGGTCCGACCGGAATTCGTGGTGTTACGGTTGAATCCACGCATGTAATATTAAGGGGTGCACAAATTCTGGGAAGATATATAAATTATGAAGACAAAATTGTAAATGTTTTAATAGGCATTCCTTTAAAAAAATGAAAAGGTTTTTTATATTTATTTTCTTATTCCTCTGCATGTGTCCGAAAAGGGAAATTTTGAGAGAGCCGGAATGGTTCGGAAAGATTTATCCTCCGGGATTTTATAAGGGTATTTCGGTTTTATGTGAGGACAAAAAAGAGGCGAGGGAGGATGCGATTTTGAATGCCCTTCAGGAGTTCGGTTCAAAGGAATTCGGGATAAGAATAAAAAGCAAGAGTTTCTGGAAGAAAAGTGAAGTGGGAGAAAATGTATATTATAAATATGAAAGTTATGCTTTTAAAGAAACTTATCCTTTTGTTGTAAAAAATTATCAGATAAGAAAAGAAAAAATAATGAGGGAAAAGGGTAAATATCGGGCTTATGTATTGATTTATATTCCGGATGAGGAGGTGAGTCGTATAAGAAAGGATATGGAGGAATATAAAAAAATGGTGCTGGAGCATGCGGGAAGAGAGTTCAAAAAAGCGGATTCTTTATTTGAAATGGGTAATTATCCCATGGCAAGGGCTCGTTATGAAACAATAGAAAATCTTTTAAAGAATCTCAATCCTTTTGACCCCCAGGTAAAATCAATGTTGGATAGGGTGAAAGGTAAAATTTCATTAATTAAAAAAATTGCCCCTCCGGAAGTTGTGCTTATGGAATTAAAACCCGGTTATACCTATATAAGCAATATTCGGATAATAGATGCTGAGACCGGTAGGGAAGTAAAAAAAGAAGGTGATATTTATTATGTGGATGCGGGAGAATGGATAAGATTTGAATTTGATGTTCTTGAGGAAGTTTATATTTATGTTTTAAGTTTATGGAAAGAGGAAGGAGAGTTAAGACTTTTGTTTCCGAACCGGTATGTGGAGGAAAAGAAGGGGAAAATAAGGGGGAAAGTTGCGGTTCCCTCGGATACGATTGCGGTAAGAGCCGAACCACCCGGGGGAATGAATTATGTTTTTTTCATTGCGACAACTTTTCCTTTAAATATTGATTATAAAAATGAAATTCTGCCGGATGAATTCCCTTCCGAATTTGTTGAAACCGTGAAAAGAAAAGCAGGTATATATTATGACATTCGTATGCTAAAGGTGTATATAAGGGAATAAAATTTATTTCTTCAAAATTGTTAAGAAAACAAACAATTTCCGCTTGACTTTTTCTTTTAAATTATATATAATGAATATATGAAAATTCTGAATATTCTGACCTTAATATTTCTATCATATTATTCCTTAAATTCACAGAAATTGGACTTCACCCATGGAATAGGCGGATCCGCTGAAATCGCAACCTGGTCATCAATCTGGGGAGCTTCACCTTATATCCATTATCATATCCTTTTTTCAGAAATGAAAAAGCCCTTTACCCTTGATTTAAGCGCAGGAACAGGAACCCATATTTACTCATCCGCGGGATTTCATCTCCTTTACAGATTCCGTATCCTTTCCTCTTTAAGATTTAATATTACCCCATCTTTTTACGCCTATGCAGGGATAGGAGAAGAATTCATTTTCCAGCCGAGGTTCTATTATTATCCCCTCTTCCCCCTGGGAATAGGTTTCGGTAAAAAGCTCTGTTTCAATTTAAAATACAATTTCATCCCGAAACTTGATGGATACCACGGATTTGAATTCGGAATTGTTTATTATTATGAAAAAGAAAAGAGAAAACCCGTTGTCAAAAAACCCGTATTTGCGGAAGAGACCTATAAAAAACCGGCTCAAAAATTGAAACTCCCGCCCTACCTTGAAATAAGAGAAATTTATTTCATTGACGAAGGTAAAGATACAATCCTTGATGCAGAAGAAAAAGGATGGGTATATGTTGAAATCTACAATAAGGGAAAAGGGATTGCAAAGGACTTAACCCTTTATGTCTCATCCCTTGAAAACTATAAAGGGATTGAATTCAAGGAAAAAATAAATATTGAAGAAATAGGGGTTAAAAAGGGAATAAAGGTTAAAATTCCTGTGGAAGCAAAAGAGGATGTTGAAGACCGGATTGTCAAATTAAGAATAGATGTAAAAGAGCCCTATTTCGGTGCTGATGCGGACCCCAAGATAATCTCCTTCACCTCAAAGGCGCTTGAGCCCCCTGAAATACTCATAGCACAGACAGGGATTGATGACGATGAAAAAGGTCTTTCAATGGGGAATTACAACTCAAAGATAGACCCCGGAGAAACAATTGAATTAAATGTGATATTCCAGAATCAGGGGACGGGTAAGGCGCAGGATGTGAGGGTTAAAATACTTCCGCCCGATGATAAAAACATATTTTACATAGCAATTGACAGTCTATTCGGAAAAGACAGTTTATTTTACATAGGCAAATTGGAGCCCGGGGAATGGAAAAAGATGGTTCTGCCCCTCTATGTAAGCAAGAGAATCAAGAAAGAAAAATTCAGGATACCCTTCATAATATTTGAAAAAAGGAAAAGATTTACATTTTATGACACATTGACCCTTGCCCTGGGTAAAAAATTCAGAAGACCGGAAGAAATCGTAATGACAAAGGAGATAAAGGAGAAACATGTTGAAATCAAAAAGGTTCCAGAACTTCTCGTTGATGTTGATGTGAACATACCCGAGGGGAGAAAAATAAATGAGAATGCGGTTGCGGTTATCATAGGTATTTCCGAGTATGAGAATACAGGGAGCGTTGATTATGCTTTAAGGGATGCGAGCATCATTAAAGAATATCTTTTAAAAACCTTCGGATTCAAAGAGGAGAACATAATATTTTACAAAAATCCGGGAAAGAGCGAACTTGAAAGGGTGTTCGGTATAAAGGGGAATTATAAGGGTCAGTTATACAATTACATAAGGGAGGGGGAATCAGAGGTTTTCATTTACTATTCGGGTCACGGAGCACCGGGTCTTAAGGATAAAAGGGCTTATCTTTTACCTTCTGATGCCCATCCTGATTATGTTGAGATAGAGGGTTATCCCCTTGATTTATTGATAGAGAATTTATCAAAATTAAATGTAAAGAGGGTAATCCTTGTGATAGATGCCTGTTTCTCAGGTGCTTATCAAAAGGGGATGTTGATAGCAAAGGCATCACCGCTTGCTATTGATGTGATAAAGCCTGCAAAAAGATTAAAAAACGGGATAATAATAACCGCATCGGGTGAAAGGGAGGTTGCTTCCTGGTATCCTGAGAAAAAGCACGGCTTATTCACATATTATTTCTTAAAAGGGATTTCAGGTTCTGCTGATAAGGATGGAGATAAAGTGATAACCCTGGGTGAGTTAAAGGAGTATTTAAAGAAAGAAGTTTCTTATATGGCACGCAGGTTATACGGAAGGGAACAGCACCCGAGGATTGAAGGAAAAGATGAGGAGATAATTGTTGAATTGAAATGAAATTTGTTAAAAATTTTTCAATCCCCCTTAATCCCCCTTCTTCAGAAGGGGGTGTCCCGAAGGGACGGGGGATGTTTTCCCTTCTTCAGAAGGGGGTGTCCCGAAGGGACGGGGGATGTTTTCCCTTCTTCAGAAGGGGGTGTCCCGAAGGGACGGGGGATGTTTTCCCTGCAAATTATTCACGGCAAAGCCACTTTTTCACCGCGGATTATTGAAAGGGAGGAATTAAAAATGGGTGAGACATCTGTAAAGGTCAGGGTGTTTGACTTAAAAGGGGAGAAATACAGGGATGTGGATGTGCTTGTTGATACCGGAGCAACTTATACTGCTATTCCTGAGAGAATCCTTGAAGAAATCGGGATAGAGAGAATCGGGAAGGTGAGGATAGAGTTTGCAAACGGAGAGATAGAGGAAAGGGATATAGGGAATGTCTTGATAGAGGTTGAGGGTATAAGAAGGGCAAATCCTGTAATTTTTGCGAAGGAGAAGGATGCAAGTGTATTGGGGCTTATAACTTTGGAATCATGCGGTTTGACCGTTGACCCTGTGAGTAAAAAACTTATCCCGCTAAAAAAAATCCATTTTTACTTTCAATCCCCCTTAATCCCCCTTCACCAAGGGGGAGATTGTCAATCCCCCTTAATCCCCCTTCTCCAAGGGGGAAATTGTCAATCCCCCTTAATCCCCCTTCACCAAGGGGGAATATTTTTTCTCCCCCTTCTTCAGAAGGGGGGCAGGGGGATGTTCAAAACCCGGAGGCAAAAACCATGCTAAAAACCCTCAAAACCTCAACAATCCTCCTATCCCTGATAATATCCTATTCCTGCTCAAATGTGGAAAATAAACTGGGACTGGGACCCGAAGGCGTACTTCTGGTGTTTAAAGAAATAGGCTCTTATGATACACCCGGCTATGCATGTGGTGTTTATGTTTCCGGCAATTATGCTTATGTTGCCGTGAGTGATTGGTATGATAATTATCCCTGGGAAGGGCGTCTTTATATAATAGATGTATCAAATCCTTCAAATCCTTATGAAAAAGGATATTATGATACACCCAGCTATGCAGAGGATGTTTATGTTTCCGGCAATTATGCTTATGTTGCTGATGGGTCTGCGGGTCTTCGTATAATAGATATATCAAATCCGGGAAGCCCTTATGAAACAGGATATTATGCTACACCCGGCTATGCATATGGTGTTTATGTTTCCGGCAATTATGCTTATGTTGCTGATTGGGATGCGGGTCTTCGTATAATAGATGTATCAAATCCGGGAAGCCCTTATGAAATAGGATATTATGCTACACCCGGCTATGCATATGGTGTTTATGTTTCCGGCAATTATGCTTATGTTGCTGATGGTGGTGGTGCGGGTCTTCGTATAATAGATGTATCAAATCCGGGAAGCCCTTATGAAATAGGATATTATGATACACCCGGCTGGGCATGGGATGTTTATGTTTCCGGCAATTATGCTTATGTTGCTGATGGTTATGAGGGTCTTCGTATAATAGATGTATCAAATCCTTCAAATCCTTATGAAAAAGGATATTATGATACACCCGGCTATGCATGGGATGTTTATGTTTCCGGCAATTATGCTTATGTTGCTGATGGGGATGCGGGTCTTCGTATAATAGATGTATCAAATCCGGGTAGCCCTTATGAAAAAGGATATTATGATACACCCGGCCGGGCATATGGTGTTTATGTTTCCGGCAATTATGCTTATGTTGCTGATTGGGATGCGGGTCTTCGTATAATAAAAATTGCCCCTTAATCCCCCTTCTAAAGAAGGTGGTGTCCCGACAAAGTCGGGACGGGGGATGTTCCCCCTTCTTTAGATGTTAAAAATCGCGGTTTGGAAACCGCTCCTGCAGGACTGGGGGTTCGGGATTCGGGATTCGGGATTAGGGATTAGGGAGTCGGGATTAGGGATTTGTAGGAGCCGTATCCTGACGGCGAATGAATTTTCGCGGTTTGGAAACCGCTCCCACAGGATTAGGGATTGGGGGTTAGGGATTGGGGATTAGGGATTGGGGAGCGACAAATTTTCCCCCTTGGTGAGGCTGACGTTACCCATGAAATTTGGAGTAAAATTCGGATTTTATGCATATTTAGTAGGAAATCCGTGATATAGCCCGTATATTTGTTGCGTTGCAATAAATATAAAAATACATCTCTCGTAGCGGTCGCATTTATGCGACAATTTAATA
>JAJRUZ010000095.1 GCA_024277525.1 Caldifarciminota bacterium
CACATACCTTTTTTTATTATTGCTTTTAATTTTAATAGATAAATCTTTATATTATTTTATTCCTTTTTTAATGGGTTTTTGGGGGAATTTTCACGGTGGGGTTGCGGCGGGTTTTTTGGTTCTTTTTATTTATCTTATAAGTTCTTTTAGGCAAAAAAAAGAATTCATAAGATACTTATTAATTTTCTTTTTCTCTTTAATTTTTCTTGTTATTCTTAATCCTTATTTTTTAAAATATCCCGTATATTTATATTATGCACTTATAATGGAGAGAAAAGAAATAACGGAATGGCAGTCTTTATTTGTTTTCACATCCCAATATTTTTTGTCGGGTATTTTTTATATCATTCTTGTATTGTTTCCTTTCTTTATATTTATCATATCCAAGAAAAAAAAGAAAATAAGTGATATTTTACTTACCTTAACATTTTTATTTTTTGCCTTCAAACATATAAGACACATTGCCCTTTACGGAATAATTATTGCTTATGTTGTATCAAAATATATTGATACTGTTTTTAAATTTAAAATAAGAATTGAAGATATGGGACTTCGGATTAAAAAGTTTTTAATACTTTATTTAACCGTACTTATAATGATTTTATTATTCAATTTATCAAAATACATGACTTTAAAAGTGGATATTAAATTTTTCCCTGTTAATGCGATGAAATTTATAAAACATAACAATATTAAGGGGAACATTTTAACTTCCTTTAACTGGGGTGAATACCTCATATTTCATCTTTATCCGGATTGTAAAGTTGCGGTTGATGGAAGATATGAAACCGTTTACCCTGATAGTATAATGGAAATTTACGGTGATTTTGCAAATAATAAAGAAAATCGTTATAAAATATTAAACAATTATAATGTGGAGATAATTCTTGTGCCCCGGGATTTTGAAAGTATAAAATATTTGGATAAAGAGCAATGGAAATTGGTTTATGAGGATGATGTTGCAGTATTGTATTTGAGGAAAGTTCCGAAATTTAAAAATATTTTGGAAAAAAAACAATTTAATTTTCCGGACAGAATAAAAGAAGATATTGTTTTTCCTTAGCAATTTAATTGAAAAATCTCTATATTAAGTTTTATCATATTTCCATGAAATATAAAAATATTTTAATTTTTCTATTTGTTTTTTCGTGTTCAAAGAAAGAATTGCCTAAAACCATAAATTTTGATATAAGGCTTTCTCATCTCGGAGGTGTTACAAGATGGAAGGGTAAGGCTGAAAAAAAAGGAGATTTCTATGATTTAAAAGTTTTTCATATTGTAAAAAAAATAATGAGAAATCCTGTAAAAATGGAAACTTTGAAAGTGGTGGAGAAGAAAATCCCGTTAAAAGAAATAAAATTTGAATTTAATTTAAAAAATTTTAAAGAATCAAAGGAAATAAAAAGATGTTTTTCAGGAATCACCGATTTTTACCCCACTTTTTATTTTGAGATTGAAAATAAACAAAAAATTATTATTATATCAAAAAGTAATTGTAAAAGGTTTGCTCCTTGGAATATTAAGGTAAACAACAAAATTTATATTGACGAACAGGGGATAATTTATGATTTTGTTAAAAAGATTCTTGAATACGGAGAAATACCTTTAAGGAATGAAGGGTTACCTACGAAAAAATGAAGAAAGGGTTGCCCGAGAAATATATTGATTTGTTCATAGGTACAGCGGGTGTACCTGAATCCGCAAAGGATTCTTCAACAGAGGCAGGAATAATAAGAATAAGTGAATTAAAATTAAGATGTATGGAAGTGGAATTTGTTAAGGGTGTGAGAATGAAAGAAGAAAGGGCGATAGAGATAAAAAGACTTGCAAAAGAAAAGAAAGTATTTCTTTCGGTTCATGCCCCTTATTGGATTAATCTCAATTCAAAAGATAAAAAGAAATGGAAAAACAGTGTTAATTTTATTTATGAGTCTGCAAGGATAGGATACTTGATGGGTGCTTATGAGATTTGCTTCCATCCCGCATACATGCACGGTGATGATGTTAAAAAAGTGAGGAAAAGGGTTAAAGAAGGGATTACAGAGGTTCTTGAGAGGCTGTATAAAGATAATATAAAAGTAAGGTTAAGACCGGAGACAATGGGAAAGCCGGCCCAATATGCCGGACTTGAGGAACTTCTGGAACTTTCTGATAATTTTAAAAAAGGAGAAGTTGAGCCGTGTCTTGATTTTGCTCATCTTTATGCAAGGTCTCTGGGTAAAATAAATAACTATAAAGAATTTAAAAAATTGATTGAAGAATATGAAAAAGCACTCGGAAAAGAATCTTTAAAAAGGATGCATATTCATATTTCAGGCATGGAATACGGAGAAAAAGGTGAAAAAAAACATTTGACTTTGAAGAAGTCAAAATTTAAATATAAAGATGTACTTAAAGTTTTAAAAGATAAGAAAATTAAAGGATTTTTAATATGTGAGAGCCCGACCCTTGAGAAAGATGCACTTTTATTAAAAAAGGCATTTAATGCAATTTAAACCGGTCTTACTCTAAGGAGATGCGTATGCTGAATTTTGGAAGGGAAAATTAAAAAATCGGATTTGCATTTTTTGGTGAATTGCAGTATAATAATGTGAAGGTCTCGGTTAGCGGGTCCGAATCCCCGTGAACCGAGGAGTATAAAATATGGTGAAACTCCTTCTAATGATAATTTTCAGTGGAGTAACAAACAAGAGCCTCCCCATCAGTATGGTGGGGGTGAGGTTTGACCCTTTGAAGGATGGAGAACCTG
>JAJRUZ010000096.1 GCA_024277525.1 Caldifarciminota bacterium
AAAAATATGATTTTAATATTTTAAAATTAATTTTTAAGGAGAGGGACTATGAAAAATAAAATTATAATACTCTTTGTAATAAATTTGAGCCTTAAAGCTCAGGATATAAATAGAGTTTTTCAGAGATTATCAAAAAGTTATTCAAGTATTCGGGATATTTCCTGTGAGGTTGAGACAAAAATACATTTTCCTGAAAGCACGATAACAATGAAATCAAAAGTCTGGATGAAGGGTAAGGAGTATTATAAAGTCAAAAATTTGACAGGGCAATCTATGGAATTTTCAAAGGCAAAGGACAAAATTTATATGAAGATGGGGAATCGGGTTCAAAAGATGAATTTAAAAAAGTTTCTCCGCGGATTAAAGAGAAGATGGAACAGGATAAGAATCCCATGCAGTTTCAGACGCAGGATTATTTAAAAACTCATAAAATAAAACTTATTTCTTCAAACGGAAATCTTTTAAAATTTGAATTAATTCCGAGGAAGGATACTTTACTATATTCAAAGATGGAGATGATGATTGATACTGTTGAAAACACTGTGAAAGAGGTTAAGATTTACAGCAGGACGGGGATACAGAGGATGTTGATGGAGTACCAAAATATAAATGGAAGGAAAATTCTCAAAAGGATAAAAATGTTAATGCCTAATGGAATGCTTGTGGAGATGGATTACAGGAATTACAGGGTGAATCAGGGTTTAAATGAGAAATTTTTTGAAATAAAATGAGGTTCAAAGCCTTTTTAAAAGGGGAGGTATAAAAATGAAAAGGTTAATATTTTTATTTCTTTTATTTTTAATAGTAGGTTGTGAAAAGACATGGTGGGAGGAGACGCGATTTATACAGGCTCCGAACTGGGCGCCTGATAATAAAATATTATTTCTTGAAGAAATATGGAAGACGAAGCATTTTAAGGATTGGTGGGGAGGTGCGGGGATAGATGAGATGGTGAGTGAGATATATTTATGGGAGGTGGATACGAATCAGAATTACAGGAAACTCGGGATGGTATTTAAGATAGAGGGCAGGTATGTGGGATTTTCATATCTTTCATGTGCGGGAGATTGGATATTGATATCGGGTGATACGGATACGAACATATATGCGATAAAGAGGAGCACGCTTGAGAAAAGATATTTAGGGAAGGGTATGTATGCTGATTTGAGTCCGGATGGAAAGAGGTTTGTTTATGTGAAGCCGAAAAGAGGATTATGGATAAAAAATATTGACGGGAGTAATGATCATCAGATAATTTCAGATTCAAATGCAACACATCCTGCATGGAGCTCGGATGGGGGAAGGATTGCTTTAAAAAAAGGAAGTCTCATAATAATTGATACTTTAGGAAATTTGTTTAAGGACTTTGGAGGTGGAACAGATTATCCTGATTGGGGACCAGTTGATAGTAATGCAATTTCATGTAGTGGGGTATACGATTTAAAAGGAAAAATAATTTATGTAATTCAAGATACTTTAATAACTTTAGATAATATTACTTCAGGGTGGGGACTAAAATGGTCTCCATCGGGTTCATATTTTATAGCGTATGATGGTAAGTGGTATGTAATAAAAAGGGATGGTTCAAAGAAGTTTTATATAAAGCCATAAAAAGGAGGTTAAAAAATGAGGGGCATAATTTTAACGATTATATCTCTTATAGGGCTTTATGCCCAGCAAGGTTATCCGTATAAGCCGAAGCCGATATTGTTTATACACGGAAGGTCAGGGAGTTCGGAAACATGGGGTGTTAAACCTGAGAAGCCATTTATAAAGAAGACATTTGTTTGGCTTACATATATAGGGGAAGCAAGATATAAAAATCCTTCTACTGATACGATATTAAAAGATTCAATAATACCGGGACATACTTATGATAGGTTTTTACCTTTAATGATACCTTATGCAAAAGCATGGTTTTCCATTGATTCATCTTATACTTGGGATGAAGCTCAGCCAGGCTACCCCAACAAGTCCTTTTTAGAGGTATGGAATGCGGATTATCCATTGGGTTCGATAGATGAGGAGGGTTCCGGAGGGTATTTTCCTTCGGATGTGCAGGTTGGGTGGGGAAAAGAAATTGCACAAAGGATAAGAAGAGTTTTAAGGGAGTATTACGGGGATAATTGGCAAAGTGATACATCTGCGAAGGTGGTATTGGTTGCACATTCGATGGGTTCACCTTCTTTGAGGTGGGCGATGGTGGTTGATCCTGAGATAAGGGGGCATATAGCAAAAATAATAACAATTGGTGGAGTTCATTACGGCACGCCGCCTGTTGCTCCTTTTCCTGAGGGTGAGATATGGGTATTTTGGCATCTTTACTGGTTACCCTTAGGTATAGGGGAGGATTATAAGGCTTTTATTCCGAGTTATTGGAGGAGGCCTGATAAGATAACATTAGTGGAGCTTTTATTAAAGGTTCTTCTTCCTTCGGATTTATTTTTGTATCTTGGTGATGTTTTATGGGTTTCCCCTTTACAGAGGTTTACGGATGCGAGTGCAGATTTAGGGAGTGGTAGTGGTTTTCAGAGGAATTTGAATTCGGATGCAAATTTGGAAAAGCAGGAGGGTCCTAAATATGCGTTAATAGCGAGTAATTGGCCGAATCCTGCACTTATAGGTTTATCGGTTTTAGTGGGAGGGGTGCAGGCTGCTTATTATTTAGCAAAGTTTTGGGATCCGGGTTCAGTTTTATTGGGATTATCCAAGCTTATGAGTATTTATGCGTTCAATGAGTGGCTTTTTAAGAGTGATTTTCTTGTGCCGAGGGAATCTGCTTTACTTGAGTATAATAAAAGGACAGGGGAGAGAATTTTTCCTGATGCAAAGAGGATATGGGTTACGAATTTGATGCATGGTGATCAGCCCGAGAGGTTTGATCTTATTTTAAGAGGGTTAGAGGAACCACCCAAGATAGACACGGTTTATATGTCTTTCCCTGCAAACGGGAGGATAGATACGATTATTTTAGGGTTAAAGGAGATTGATACAATAATAGCGAATTTAGATTCGGTAAGTATTTTCTTTAAGTTGAAAGATGTTTATTTTCTGGCTCAGACAAAGCTTTCAATAAATTTGAATGGAGTAAATATCGGTAATTTGAAATATCCTGATGATAAAGGGTTTGATGGCAGGTGGTGCAGGATTCCTCCCGAAATAATAAGATACTTGGGAGCAGGTTATAATACCCTTACAATAACAGCCAGAAACATTCTCGGAGAGCAGGTTTCAAAAACTTTTAAAATCTGGCTTGTTCCTGCGGGCTGGTTTGTCTGGAATAAGTTTCCTGAACACAGACAGGTATTTAATCCTCAGATTCTCAGTTTAAGTTCTGATTCTTTTTCCCTTTATATAATCAAAGAGGGGCTTGATTCAGCAAAACTCGTAATTGCATGGGATTCATTATATATAATTCCGGCAGGTCTTTATCAGGATACATCGGGGAGGTTTCATTTTGATACGGTTGAGGAGAACATTAAAGGGACATTCTTATCAGGAGCATGATGATGGAGATTAATATTCCGAACTGTATTCCTATCATCCAGATGAAGAATCTGTTGACTTTCTGGTCAAAGGCAAGGAATTTTTCATCAATTTTTCTGTCAAGAATGGTAAATTTTTCATCAACTTTCCGGTCAAGATTTACAATTTCATTATGCAGTTCTTCCCTGAATTTTTCAACTTTCCGGTCAAGATTCTGTATTTCATTATGCAG
>JAJRUZ010000097.1 GCA_024277525.1 Caldifarciminota bacterium
ACAGAATGTACACTTCCGATCCGATATAAGTTGAATTCTTCGGGCATTTTAATATTAGATATATCAATTATATAAAGACCCGCACCGCTACCGGCATAAATGTAAGCCCCGGACACAAAAATCTTACCCGTACGGGGAGGAATATGATATTCTGCTATGCATACAGGATTTGAAGGGTCGGATACATCAATTATATGAGGCGAACGGGGATAATCTCTGTAAGTAGCGGATGTTGCAAAAGCATAATATTTCACCACATAAATGTCAGAAATATACTCTCCCTCGGATAAATATCCTACTTCATAAGGATTATAAGGGTCTGAAACATCAATCACTCTTACACCGTTCAAACCGTTAGCAAGGTAGGCATACGGCCAACTGACTTTGACTGCAAAGACATGATAACCGGGTTGATAAAAACCTACTTCAACAGGATTCTGAATGTCTGAAATATCCACAATACCGAGTCCGCCTATTCCATTCGGGGCGTATGCTCCGTTTGCAACATAAGCATAATTGCCTAAAACAAAAACATCGTATGCAAATCCGGACACATAACATTCACTCACCAGTTGCGGATTACGGGGATTTGAAACATCTATTATTAATAAACTGCTGAATCCGTTAGCAACAAAGGCATAAGGATAAACAACAAAGACATCCCATGGAACATTATCCGAAACAACATAACTTCCGACTTCCTGAAGATTTAAGGGGTCTGAAATATCAATTATCCTTAAACCGTAATATCTATCAGCAACATAAGCATAATTTCCGACAACATAAATACCGGATATTAATATGCCCCCGGTATACCTGCTGAGTTTCACCGGATTCGGCGGGTCGCTAACATCCCAAATTTCAAAACCCCACTTTCCGATCGCAGCAAAAAGCATTTGGGATTCCGGGTCGTAGAAAATATCCTGAACACGTCCGCGCGTATGAACCTTCTCCGAAACTTTTCGCGGATTGTAAGGATCAGAAACATCAAGAATGTAAATTCCTCCGCTTGAACTGAAAAACAAAAGTTCGCGGAATGGGTCACATGAAACAGCATATGAGTGATAACCGAAAGGCCAGTTTCCGATAAACCCCACATTTAAAGAATCCGGATCCAAAGAATCAGGTAAGGAAAAAAAGGAATCAACAACGTTTTGAAACAATACTTTCTTTCCTTCTTTATCTTCAAAAGATAATCCTCCGTCTCTTCCTGTCTTCCCGCCCAGCCATAGATTCAAAAACAAAAATAAGTTAATCATTTTTTTCATCTTTCACCCTCCGTCATTTAATAGGGAGTCGCACCCTCTATTTAATCTTATCTTTAACTCAAGGGAATAAAAGTTAAAATAACGGAGGAGGAATAGAAGTTATAAAATTTGTAATTAAAATCTTTAATAAAACAAATGTAAGCATAAGATTACTCCTTTTTATGTATTATACAATCATCTTTATAAAAATTCAAGGTTTTAAATTTTCTGGTCTGAAATGTCCTGAATTTAATGACTTACTGCAACATAAAAGAGAATTAAAAATTTAGCAGAATTAATCCGGCTCATCTATTTTTAATTTTTTAAGGCCGTCTTCTTCCCTTCTTATAACCTTTATATTTCCTTTTATTAAAAAAATTTCAAGGGTATTACAAATTTTTGCACTTATTAAATGCCCTCCGTATGCTTTTCCTTCTTTTGTGCCTACATAAATGTGAAAATGATAAAAGGGCTCTGTATTCGGCGTTATTATCCCTGAAATTCCTAAAAGTTCAACAGGTTCTTCTATTTGATATATATCATATTCTTTTCCATTCCAATAACCCATCTTAACCTCCTTCAACATACCCAGTGCGGATATTACACAAAGAATTTTCTCATTTTTATATCCACAGGCAATTTTTTCTAAATTATTGATTAAATCCTCTCCATCATCCATAACAACCGCTATGAATTTTCCGTCATCTTTAAAATTCATATTTTTATTGAATATAAATAATTTTTGACTTTTTCTTTAAATTCCTCATCTGCTCCCTCAGTGTTGGAAAGAATATACGACTCTATATACATTTTTATAGCATCTTCTCTTTTAATCCCTCTTGAAATGAGATAAAAAAGTTTTTCTTCGGGAATGGGACCCGAATTTACAGCATGTGTACATCTTAAATCATTTGAAAGAATCTCAAGAGAGGGCACAGGTAAAAATTTCGCCCTTTTTGATAAAAGAATTGCATCACCTTCTACAAAAGCATTTATTTTTTTTAAATTCTTCTCCACCCTCGCAAGCCCGTAAAGACTCACACTTGATTCTCCTTTTAAAACCCCCCGTGAATACTCCTCTCCATTTGTATAACCTTTTTTAAAAATCAACTCATTTCTTAAATTTAAACTCATTTTATCATCGGTTATGAAAATATCCCTCACAATACACCTTGCACCTTCTCTTTCTATATAAATATATTTGTCATTTTTGGTAAAGGGATTTGCAAAATAAGCAGAAAAAAACTCCATACAAGAATCCGAGCCTAAAAACGCAAAAAAGGAATTCATTAAATAAGATATTTTTGAATCTACAAAATGGTGAATTTTTAAATGTGAATTTTTGTTTAATATAAAGATAAAAAGACTATGAGAAAATGAATCACTTTCTTCTTCCTGGTTTATATTAAGATTCAAAGCTCCGTTTATTTCAAATATATATGTCTGAAAAGCAAAAGACTTATCCTTAGGAGGCAATATTTTTAAATTGTAAACCTTTTTTCTCCTTTCAGTTTAACAAAAAAGCCTCCGGTCGGAAATACCAAATGCGCAGCAAGTATTCTGTTTTTCTTTAATTTTAAAATTTTTTTTAATATTTCAAAGTTATTTGAATCATCTAAAAAATCAGGGAAAAATACCACATTATCCTCAGGCTCTATTTTGTCTTTTATTGTGTGAAGGGTGCTTACTTTTAAATATTTTTCAAACGGGATTTTACTCAAATCCGTATATCTCTCACTCGGTAAAGGAAATTCGGAAAGATTTTTGAAAATTTTCTCTCTTTCTTTTAAATAATTTTTATTTTTGGCTTTAATTTTCGGAAGCATTATTATGAGTTAAAATTTTTATACTTTCTCAAATACCTTATAACCGAACTTTTCAACCTCTTTAACAAGTTCGAATGTGCCTTGTTTTACAATTCTTCCATCCACCATTACATATACCTTATCAGGCTTTACATAGTTTAAAATTCTCTGATAATGAGTTATCAGGAGGGCTCCGAAGTTTTCGGAACGCATTGATTCTATTGCCTGTGCAACGATTTTCACAGAATCCACATCAAGTCCGGAATCAATCTCATCAAGTATCACAAACTCGGGTTTTAACATTAGCATTTGAAGGATTTCCGCCCTCTTTTTCTCTCCGCCCGAGAATCCCACATTGATTTCCCTTTCGATAAATTTTTCATCAAATCCCAGAATATCAGCCTTTTTTCTTAGTTCTTTTTTGAATTCAATGAAATTCTTAGGAAAAATATCTCCGTTTCTCTTCTTTTCTTTTAAAGCAAGAATGCTTCTCCATATAAAATGTTGAAAGGTTATTCCTTTAATCTCCAAAGGGTATTGAAAACCGAGATAAAGACCGAGTGCAGCCCGCTGGTCCGCAGGTAATTCAAGTATGTTTTTTCCTTTAAATATTATCTCCCCTTTTTTAACTTTATACTTAGGATGTCCCATTATCACACATCCCAGGGTCGTCTTTCCTGATGCATTGGGTCCCATTATTGCATGTATTTTTCCTGTTTCAAGATTTAAATTAAGACCCTTTAAAATTTCTTTATTTTCAATGGAAACATGCAAATTTCTTATAATTAAACCCTTCATCCCAATGCTCCCTCCATTTCGAGCTGAATTAATCTGTTGAGTTCCACCGCATACTCCATCGGCAATTCCTTGGTCAACGGTTCTATAAAACCGAGCACAACCAAAGCATAAGCCTCTGATTCCGGTATCCCCCTTGATGTTAAATAAAAAATTTCCTCTTCACTTATTCTTCCCACACTTGCTTCATGTCCTATATCAACCTCCTCTTCCATTATTTCCATATAAGGATAAGTATCAGATCTCGATTTCTCATCAAGAATGAGTGCATCACAGTTTACATTACTTTTTACACCCTTTGCTCCTTTTACGATCCTGACAAGTCCTCGGTAACTTGCCCTTCCTCCATCTTTACTCACACTTTTAGATATTATTCTGCTTGATGTATAGGGAGCAAGATGAATCACTTTTGCTCCTGTATCCTGATGCTGTCCCTTTCCCGCATATGAGACCGATATTATTTCTGCTCTTGCTCCTTTTTCTTTCATAATAACACACGGATATTTCATTGTGACCTTTGAGCCGATATTTCCATCCACCCATTCAACTATCGCATCTCTGTATGCAACCGCTCTTTTTGTTACAAGATTATAAATATTATGTGCCCAATTTTGAATGGTGGTATATCTCACCCTTGCCCCTTTTTTCGCAATTATTTCAACGACAGCAGAGTGAAGGGAATAGGATGAATAGGTGGGTGCGGTACAGCCCTCTATATAATGAATGAAGGAATACTCATCGGCAATAATGAGTGTCCTTTCAAATTGCCCCATGCTTGCCGCGTTTATTCTGAAATACGCCTGAAGAGGGAAATCAACATGTACACCCGGAGGAACATAAATAAAACTTCCACCACTCCAAACAGCAGAATTAAGTGCGGCAAATTTGTTATCAGTAGGAGGCACAACTTTACCAAAATACTCTTTGAAAAGATCCGGATACTCTTTTAAAGCAGTATCTGTGTCCAAAAAGATCACCCCTTTCTTTTCAAGATCTTTTTTTATGTTATGATAAACAACCTCGGAGTCATACTGAGCTCCCACTCCTGCAAGAAACTTTCTCTCCGCTTCAGGAATTCCGAGTTTTTCAAATGTTTTTTTTATATAATCAGGCACATCCTCCCATGAGGCACTTTTTCTATCGGTGGGCTTTACATAATAACTTATTGAATCAAAATCAACTTCTGATAAATCGGGTCCCCATTCGGGTAATGACTTTTTTAAAAAAATATCAAAAGATTCGAGCCTGAACTTTCTCATCCATTCGGGCTCTTCCTTTAAATAAGAAATTTCCTCCACGATTTCCCTCGTAAGACCCTTAGGAGCAGTATAAACATAATCTACTTTGTCCCTGAAATCGTATTTTTTTAAATCAAGCGTTAAAATATTTTTTGTATTTCTCATATATTAAATCTTTTCAAAATTTTGCATCAATACAACAAGGGAGCGGGTATAGAAAGGAAATTTTTTATCTTTCAAGGTTTTTATCAGTCTCTCTGCTTTTTTGTTTTCCCTGAACTCGAGATGGGTGAGCGTTCTTAATAAAAGATGGAGTCCTTTTTCTTCATAACTTGCTTTTGAAAGCAATTTCTCCGCTTCTTTATACAATCTTTCCGCTTCTTCTCTGTTTCCGAAATATCCCCTCACATACGCAACCCATGTAAGGGAAAGTCCTCTTAGAATCTTTTCTTCATCCGGTAAATAATTTAAAAGTCTCCTTGACCTTCTTTCAACTTTTTCAAATTCATCCGCATCCACGGATAAAGGATTTGAAAGTTTGAGGCGTACTTCAATTGAAAGTCTCGGAGCCCTTAAATCTTCAAGCACCTCTTCAAGCAGATTTTCAAGCTCCAATGCCTCATCCTTTTTTCCCTCTTCAAAAACAAGTAAAGCTTTTTCAAACAATATGTGTGCATAAAGTATCGGAGCCTTATGGGTGAATTCCCTGAAAAGTATTTTTAAGGTATCATGAGCCCTTGTCCATTCTCCCCTTATTCTTGCAATCCTTGCCCTCCATAGGGTACTCCATCCTTCTTCCTCAATTAAACTCGTGCCCCTGAAACTTATTTCACTTTCGGTAAAATATCTTTCAGCCCTGTCATAATCCCCTTCATTAAAATATATCCTCCCCAAGGAGAAGTTTACTTTACCTTTTTCTTCATCAGAAAGTCCCCTTGCTTTCAGAAGGTCATTTAATATTTTCTTTGCCTTTTCGGTGTCTCCTTTCTCCCGAAGAAGCCTTGCTTTTGTCCTTTTTATTGAATGCAAAAGTGAAACACTGCCCTCTTTTTCAATTTCCCTTTCCGCATCTTTCAAGACCCTTTCCGCATTTCTGTAATCTTTAAGATCAATAAGCACATTTATATAATCCGGGTATATTTCCAGCAATTTGCCGTCAGTTTTTGCAATTATGGTTTCAAACAGATTCAGGGTCTCCCTTAAAAGCCCCTTTTTGTATGTTTTTTTAACTTCTTTTAAAAGTCCTTCCATATCACCTCCTCCAGAATTTTTCTTATTTTTTCTTTAACATCTTCAAATTTATTTTCTTCCATTTTATAAAAATATCCCTTTTTTTCCAAATAATTTTTAAAAAAATTAAGCTGTCTTTTAGTATACTCGTAAGTTCTCTTTTTTGCAAGAGCAACCGCTTTATCTATACTTTCAATTTTTCCCATCCTGTAAAGTATAAGGTCTTTATACCCGTGCGCGTCAAGTGATTTGTATCTTAAATCATAACCCATTGAGAGCAATTTGTCAACCTCTTCAAGCAATCCCATTTCCATCATTTTGTCAAATCTTTCCGAAATCCTCTTTTTTCTTATTTCCTTTTCCCAGTATATACAAAAATAAAAAGGCTCAAATTTCTTTTCCTTATTCTGTCTCTTATAAACTTCGGAAGGTTTTTCACCTGTTATTTCATAAATTTCAATTGCTCTTTCAATCCTTACCCTGTCATTCGGATGAATTTCTTTTGCCCGGAGGGGATCAATTTCTTTCAGAACTTTATAAAGTTCGGCTGTTGTTTTACTTTTTAATTTTTTTCTTACTTCATCCGGAACCTCCGGTAAATTTACAAAGTTTTCAAAAAGTGCTTTCAAATACAGGGTTCCGCCTCCGACTACAAAAAACTTTTCTCCCTTTTTTAATAGACTATTTATTAAATTTTCGGCATCCCTTGCATAATTTCCTGCACTGTAATATTCATCGGGTTTTTTAATATCAATCATATAATATTTCACTTTTTCCCTCATTTCCTTTGTGGGTTTTGCGGTTCCTATGTCCATGTATTTATAAACTTTTTTCGAATCACATAAAATTATGGAACTTCCTAATTCTTTCGCAATCTCAAATGCAATCCTGTTTTTACCTGACCCCGTATGCCCTATGAGTGCAAAGATTTTTATTTTTTTATCTTCCAAATCTCCTGTCAAGGTCTTCTGCTGTTATCTGAATCATTACGGGTCTTCCATGAGGACAGAAAAAGGGGTCATCAAGGGAAAATAGATCAAAGATTAAATTTGTCATCTCTTCTTTGGTTAACATTTCTCCTTTTTGTATTGCACTCTTACAAGCAATCTCTTTATAAACATTCTCAGGATCAAGTCTTCTTTCCTTTCTTAAAGACTCTATTATTTCCATAAAATTGTCCTTTGTTAACTTTTTCACAAATTCAGGGATCCCTTCTATTTGAATTTCCCTTTGTTTTAAAATACGAATCTGAAAACCTGTCTCTTCAAGGGTTTTAAACACTTCTTTAAGAGTGTGAAATTCATCAGGCTTTAATTTTATGAGAAAAGGAAAGGATAAAAACTTTGTTTTGAAGTTTTTTTCTTTTTTTATTTTTTCATAAATTATTTTCTCGTGCGCAGTATGCTGATCAATAACAAGTAATCCTTTTTCAAACTTCACAATAATGTAAGTGTTTTCCAGTTGCCATAAGTCTTCATAAACAGGAATTTTTTCTTCCCTTCCTGCAGAACCCATTTCCCCGAATTCAAGTTGCTTAATTTCTGATTCCCTCTCTTCGCCTTTTAAAGTCTTCAAAAGAATAACCTTTTTAGGTGTAATGCTTTCTTCCTTTATCTTTGTTTGAATGATCCTCTGTATTCTCCATGGAAAACCGAGTCTTTCGTTGAACTTTACTTGCAATTTCTGAGGGTGAATATTTACATCAATTTCTTCGGGGGAAAGAAACAGGAATAAAAAAATATCGGGTGATTTTGTTCTTTCAGTATATATATTTGAAAAAGCTCTTGAAAAGGTACTATCAAAGAAAGGTCTTCTGTTTACGAAAAAAATTTTTGTTGTATTTTCTTTTAAAAACTCCGGCTTTGATACAAAAACGGTAAAGGAAAATTTTTTTCTGCTTTCTTCAATTTTTATGAGTTCCTTGTAATAATCTTCTCCGAAAATCTGAATAATTCTGTCTTCAAATTTTTTAACTTCCGGTAAATTGAAAATTTCTTCTTTCTCCGTTTTTAAAATAAATTCGATTTCAGGATTGCTCAAGGCATATCTTGTTACTACTTCGATAATTTTTCTTAATTCTTGATGGGAACTTTTCAAAAATTTTCTTCTTGCAGGGATTGAGAAGAATAAGTCTTTTACAATTACTGTTGTACCTTTAGGATGAGCGCAGGGTTTTAAATGTTTTTTTTCACCTGCGACAACAAAAATTTCATATCCTTCAAATTCTGAATTTGAGGAACTTTTAATTTTTAATCTTGATACCTTTCCGATTGCAGAAAGGGCTTCTCCTCTGAATCCGAGACTTAAAACTTTTTTTAAATCTTCTGCTTTATTTATCTTACTCGTAGTGAAAGGTTCAACACACAGGGAGAGGTCATCTCTATCCATTCCTTCTCCGTTATCTTTTACTTCAATTAATCTTTTACCTCCGTCTTCCACATAAATATGAATTTTTTTTGCTTTAGCATCAAGGGAATTCTCTATCAGTTCTTTTACACATGAAGCAGGGTCTTCTACAACTTCGCCTGCTCTGATTTTATATATGACTTCTTTATCAAGTCGTTTTATTTTCATTTAATAAAATTTTAAGATAAAGAAACTCTTATTTTGAAAGTTCTTCTATAATTTCAATCACCCTCTCCTTTCCGCAATTCAGGTCTTCTTTGCAAGGGTTATGGGAGCCAAGAATTACCTCTTCATAGGTGGGTCTTTCTTTTTTGTAAAAAATTCCAAGGATTATTTTATTTTCATGATTAATGGCATGAGAGAAAGCACTTTTTAAGTCAGTTATATCATGACTTTCTGGCAAAAACTCAATTTTTTTTCGGTACCATTCATAGGTGTTAACTTTATTATAGGTAACACAAGGTGAAAGAACCCCCACAACTGCAAACCCTTTGTGTTTTAAGGCTTTTTCAATTATCTCTGTAAGAGAGGAAAGTTCGCCTGAAAAGGCTCGTGCTACGAAGATTGCACCTGCGGATAGGGCAACAACGATAGGGTCAATGGGCAATTCTTTTGCACCGTAAGGGCTTGAACCGGTGATAAAGCCACGATTGCTTGTGGGAGAGAAGTGTCCTTTTGTAAGACCATAAATCTGATTATTTATTATTATTATAAGTGTTATATTAACATTTCTTCTTGCAGTATGAATAAAATGATTCCCACCGATTGCAAGGGCGTCACCGTCACCCGAAATTGCTACCACATTTAACTCAGGGTTTGCCAGTTTTATACCCGTTGCAATAGGAAGAACCCTTCCATGAAGTGTATGAATACCATTTGCATAATAACCCATGTTTGACACTTTTTGAGGGGTTTTTATAATAGGAATTCTTGATTTTTCTTGTGTTTTGGATATTTTATCTTAAAATTTTTCAAAATTTTGTTGTAGAGACTTTTTAAAAATATTTTTCCTAATACTTGACAAATTAAA
>JAJRUZ010000098.1 GCA_024277525.1 Caldifarciminota bacterium
TTCTTTATTATTTCAAAATCAATGACCGTGCTTTCCTTTCTCCTTATTTTAAGCCTTATTTCTTCAAGTTTTTTCTCTAATTCTTCCTTTTCCTTTGACCGCTTATTGACTTCTTCCCTTACCTCTATCGGCGGGTTTGTAATTACAATATGGGGTTATTTTGTAAATCACAAAACTAAGCCTTAATTTTGGTGAAAAAAATACTTGACAAATGCATCTTTTTAGAGTATATTTATAGTGTTATGAAAGGACGAAATTCTAAAAGGACGGAAAGCATGAACACTCAAAAGAATCTTTTAAGATTCACTGTTTCAATGGATAAAGACCTGCTTGATGAGTTATTGAGAATTACAGGACAGAAAAAGAAAAGCAGAGCCGTTAATGTTGCTTGCAGTGAGTTTGTGAGAATGAACTACAAAAAAGATTTATTATCTCTTAAAGGTAAAGTAAATTTTGAAAGAAGATGAAGTTAAGAAAGGCACATAATAAAGATCTGGCGTTGATAAAAAGACTTCTTAAAGAAAATGATTTACCTTTTGAAGATGTTTCTTCAAAGATAAAGTATTTTTTTATCGGATATATAAAATCAGAAATAATTGGTATAGGTGGGCTGGAAATTTATGGTCAATATGGTTTGTTGCGGTCTTTAGTGGTAATTGACCGGTTTCGTGGAAGGGGATGCGGGAAAATGCTGACTTTAAAATTGATTGAATATGCAAAAGAAATTAAACTTAAAGAAGTGTATCTTCTTACCATAACTGCAAAAGAATATTTTGAAAAATTTGGCTTCAGAGAAATAAATCGTGATCAAGTTCCAACTGAAATTAAAAATTCAACTGAATTTAAGTATCTATGTCCTTCAACAGCAATATGTATGAAACTAAGGATACAAAAATGATACTAACAGATAGTATCACTTGGAAAGAATATCTAACTAATGAAAATGCAAAAGATATTAAAGTAATAGATGATTTGCTTAAAGAAGATAAAATTATAATTTGTGGTTATACTCTTGCCGAAATTCTGAAGGATATAAAAGACAGAGAGACTTTTGAAAAACTTTTAAAAGGTTTCCTTGCTTTGCCTTATCTGGAGATAGAAAAGGAAGACTGGATAAAAGCAAGTAAAATTGTCTTTGAGTTTAAAGGGTTGTCTATTGAGTTAGGCTTACTTTGTGCTTTAAGTCAGAGAAAAAAATTAAAAATCTTGACTAAAAATAAAGAAATTAAAAAGATCAAAGGCGTAAAGCTCTATGAAGATGAAAAAGAATAGGAAAAAAGAAGTTGTCAGATGTGCGGTCTATACAAGGGTCTCTACGGAAAATCAGGCTGAAAAAGATTATAGTTCTCTTGAATCTCAGAAAGAGCATATTTTGAATTTTATAAAAAGCCGAAAGTTTGAGGGCTGGGAACTTTTTGGTATTTATGAAGATGCGGGCTTCTCCGCCGCTTCTTTAGATAGACCAGAACTTCAAAGAATGTTAAGAGATATAAGAAAAGGTTTAATTGATGTTGTCCTTGTCTATAAGATTGACCGATTAACAAGGAGCCACAAGGATTTTTATTATTTAATTGAATTCTTTGACAAATACAATGTTGAACTTGTAGCAGTAACCCAGAAGTTTGATACCACTAATGCAATGGGAAGGCTTTTAAGAAGCATAATGCTTGACTTTGCACAATTTGAAAGAGAAATGACAGCAGAAAGAACAAGAGACAAAATGAAAGCAAGAGCCAAAAAAGGATTATGGAATGGTGGTTGTTTGCCTTTAGGTTATGACTACGATCCAGAAAATAAAAAACTTATCGTCAATCCAAAAGAGGCTAAAATTGTTAAGTTTATTTTTGAGACTTACTTAAAAGAAGGTTCTATCTCCAAGGTTGTTAAGGCACTAAACAAAAAAGGATATAAGACAAAGAACGGAAAGGATTTTATTTATACCAGCACAAGGCACATTTTGGAAAATCCCATTTATGCAGGAAAAATAAAATATAGTGGTGAAATCTATCAGGGAAACCATGAACCTATAATTGACGAGAGGATTTTTGAAGAAGTCCAGAGGATGCTTAGACGAAATAAAAAAGAATGTAAATCAATTAAACAGAACAAATATGATTTTCTTTTAAGAGGGCTTTTAAGATGTGGTTATTGTGGCTCAAATTTAACCACTCATTACACCCTTAAAAATGGAGATAAATTCTTTTATTACAAATGCACGAGGATACAGCATAGGGATAAAACAGCCTGCCTATCAAAACCTTTACCGGCAAGAGAGTTTGATAATGTAATGGTTGAGTCAGTTGGTAATATGGCAAAAGATAATCGTTTGCTTAAAAGAATCCTTCAAAGGTCAAACCGTGTTGTTTTAAATGAAATAGAGGAATTGAGAAAAGAGGAAATCAAACTTGAAAAAGAGATTAAAAGGAGAAGCGAAGAAATAAGGAAACTTTTAAATTTATTCCTCCTTGATACAAACCCGCCGATAGAGGTAAGGGAAGAAGTCAATAAGCGGTCAAAGGAAAAGGAAGAATTAGAGAAAAAACTTGAAGAAATAAGGCTTAAAATAAGGAGAAAGGAAAGCACGGTCATTGATTTTGAAATAATAAAGAA